>SKNE01000165.1 GCA_007120675.1 Bacteroidales bacterium | reverse complement strand
TGATGTGGCTTTCGAAGAGATCGCCACCGTCGAATACGATGCGATCGTGATCCCGGGAGGCTACGCACCTGACCGCTGGCGTCGCGATGCAGAGATCATCGCTTTCGTAAAGAAGCACCATGAAGCCGGCAAGCTCATCGCCTCCATCTGTCACGGACCCTGGCTGCTCATATCGGCCGGCATCGTGAAAGGCAAACGGATCACCGCTTTTCACGCCATCAAGGATGACCTCCTGAACGCCGGGGCCTTGTACGAAGGCAACGACACGGAAGAGGACGACAACCTGCTCACCAGCACCAATCCACAAACCATGCTACCCATGATGAAACGCCTGGTGGAGCGCCTTCGTTCTGCCTGATCTGCCCGTTCCCGTTTTGCTCACCCTGAATCCCTTACCTTCAGGAAAGCCGGAAAGGTTTTGGTCTGGTATGCCTCGCTGCCCTCTTCACCCAGGCGCTTGATCAGCAGCCTGGCCGCCTCCCGCCCCATGTCGTAGCCCCTTTGCTCCACCGTGGTGAGCGTGGGGCGCACGATGGAGGCAATGGGGTCATCGCCAAAGCCTGCAATGGCCACCTGTTCCGGAATGACAAATCCATTGTCCTGCAACAGGCGCATGGCGGCAACGGCGGTGAAGTCGTTGACAGCAAAGATGGCGTCAGACCGCCCGGCCAGATCCAGCAGCTGAGCCTTTTTCTGCTCTACCCTGGCGGGTGTGTCACAACGGATCACCCTCTCCTCATCCAGCCGTATGTTGTGTTCCTTCAATGCCCGCAGGTAGCCCTGGTAGCGCTCCTTCCCCACGCAGAGGTGTTGTGGCCCTGCCAGGTGCGCAATACGCCGGCGTCCCTGTCCCAGCAGGTGGCTTACCACCATGCGTGCCCCCTCATAATCGTTGGTGATCACCCTGTCGGACGGTATCTCGCGACTGATGCGGTCCATGAAGACAATCGGCACACCCTGGTCCAGCACCTGCCGGAAATGCTGCTGGTCCAGCGTACTCTTGCTGATGGACACCAGCAGGCCGTCCACCCTGTGATCTGCCAGCGCCTGCACATTGATCACCTCGCGCAGGTAGTCCTCGTTCGACTGACAGATCATCACCCGGTAGCCGCTGCCGTAGGCCAGATCCTCCACCCCGCTGATCACTGAGGAGAAAAAATGGTGCACGATCTCCGGCACGATCACCCCAATGGTCTGTGAACGCTGCTGTTTCAATCCCAGCGCCATGGCGTTGGGACGATAATGGACGCGCCGGGCGTACTCCTGTACCTTCCGGCAGGTCTCCTCGCTGATGTCAGGGTGGTTCTTCAGTGCCCTGGACACTGTCGATACCGACACGTCAAGGGCCTCAGCGATATCGCGCAGGGATATTTGTGAAGGCTTCATTTGCTTTGTCTTGCAATGGTCAATAACACTTATGCACGCTTTCCCTTCCGGGGATGGCCACGTTACCCCTTCCGGGAACGATGCCATCCATAAAATTAGGGAAAAAGCCTGAAGCTCGCAAGCGGATGACCACATTAAACCAAAAAACCCCTTTCCTTGTTTGCTTTGTTGAAAACCATACCGCAAACGTTTGCGGTGACAATTACGGAAAAATCTGATTATCAACAAAGAAAAACCCAATAATTACCAATTTTTTGTTAATTTTGCATCACTTTATTATAAACCCAATCTCAACCTAAATATGTTAGCCATATGACACAATCAATCAGACAATTGTTGCCCTTGCTGCTCTTGCTGATCATCAGCACGGTGGCCATGGGGCAAAGAGGTACAGTGACCGGGGTGATCAGCGATGGCCAGACTGGTGAGACCTTACCCGGAGCAAACGTTGTGATACAAGGTACCACAACAGGTACGGTGACCGACATTGACGGACGCTATACCCTGGAAGTTCCGGCCGGTGAGCTGACCCTGGTGGCCAGCTTCATCGGTTACAACCCGTCCGCACGCAGCGTCACCGTTGGTGCCGGCGAGGTCGTGGAACTGAACTTCGAGCTCATGCTCGACATCGAAACCCTGGAAGAGTTCGTAGTGATCGGCTACGGCATCCAGCGCCGCGAAGACGCCACGGGATCCGTTACGGTGGTTGGCGAGCGCGACTTCAACAGGGGAAACATCACCACGCCGGCGGAGCTGCTGCGCGGTAAGATGCCCGGTGTGCAGATCACCTCTGCCGGCGGAGCACCCGGCAGCGGCGAGATCATCCGCATCAGGGGCGGGGCTTCCCTCTCGGCTGAGAACGATCCGCTGATCGTCATCGACGGTGTGCCCATCGAGAACACGGGCGTGCCCGGACTGAGGAACCCCCTCTCCACCATCAACCCCAACGACATCGAGACCTTCACCGTGCTGCGTGATGCCTCCGCCACAGCCATCTATGGTTCGCGGGCATCCAACGGGGTGATCATCATCACCACCAAGCAAGGCAAGAGGGATGCTCCATTGCAGATCGACTACTCAGGGACTTACTCCCTCTCATCCAACATCGCCACGGTGGATGTGCTGGGTGCCGATGAATTCCGCAGCCTGGTCAACGAGCGCTACGCCGGCAGGCCCGCCGTCCTGGACATGATCGGCGACCACGAAACCGACTGGCAGTCACAGATCTTCCAGGACGCCATCGCACACGACCACACCGTCAGCATGTCGGGTGCCTACAGGAACCTTCCCTATCGCGTATCCCTGGGATACAAGGCAGAAGAGGGTGTCCTGATGAGGGACGAGATGCAGCGCGCATCCATGGCCGTAAACCTGAACCCCAGCTTCCTTGATGATCACCTGAACGTGAACGTCAACGTGCGCGGCTCAAACATCGAAAACCAGTTTGCCAACGAAGGCGCCATCGGTGCCGCCGTCATGTTTGATCCCACACAGCCTGTGCGCACCGACAGCGAGCTCTTCGGCGGTTACTTCACCTGGCAGGAGAACGGCATCCCGAAGGATGTGGCAACCAATAACCCGGTGGCCCTGCTCAACCTGACCAATAACGAGTCCACCGTCAACCGGCTCATCGGCAGCGCGCAGATGGACTATCGCCTGCACTGGTTCCCGCAGATCAAGGCCAACCTCAATGTGGCCTATGACTACTCCAAATCGGAAGGCACCAACTTTACGCCCGACTACGCTCCCTGGGCCTTCGTCTCAGGAGGCTCAATGGGTGATTACAGCCAGGAGAGGAAAAACCAGCTGATGGACTTCTACCTGAACTACGAGACAGACCTTCCCGGCCTCAACCACCGTTTTGACCTGATGCTTGGTCACTCCTACCAGCGGTTCTGGAATGCAGGACACTCTTACGTGACCAACATCGAAGGCAACCAGTTTGGCACCGACTTCAGGATCTTCGAAGACATTGAATATGAATCCGAATATGTGCTGATCTCCTTCTTTGGACGTATGAACTACTACCTGATGGATCGTTACCTCTTCACCTTCACCATGCGTAACGACCACACATCCAGGTTCTCGCCCGATACACGTTCCGGTATCTTCCCCTCGGCGGCCTTTGCATGGCGCATCGACCAGGAAGACTTCATGGGCGGACTGGATTTCCTCAGTGAGTTCAAGCTGCGCCTGGGATGGGGTATCACCGGACAGCAAAACATTGGCCAGGGCAACTACCCCTACCTGGCCCGCTACACCAGGAGCCGCCAGGGCGCAAGGTATCCCTTCGGTCTCAACAACTTCCTCGACACCTGGCGTCCCGAAGGGTACGACATCAACATCAAGTGGGAAGAAACCACCACCTGGAACGCCGGTATCGACTATAGCTTTTTCGACGACAGGTATTACGGAAGCCTGGACTTCTACTACCGCGACACCAAGGACCTGATCAACTTCATCAGCATCCCCGCAGGAACCAACCTGACCAACTTCATCCTCACCAATGTGGGCAGCATGGAGAACAGGGGGGTCGAATTCAGCATCTTCACCCGTCCCATCGTCACCGAGGACCTGCGCTGGAACCTTGGCTTCAACGCCACCTACAACGACCGCCAGATCACGGGACTCACCACCGTGGATGATCCCGACTATATCGGCGTGCAGGAAGGCTTCATCTCTGGCGGCGTGGGAAACAGGATACAGATCAACACCGTGGGTCACACCCCCTTCAGCTTCTTCGTATGGGAGCAGGTGTATGATGCAGACGGCAATCCCATCGAGGGACTTTACGTGGATCAAAGCGGCGACGGACAGATCACCAGCGCCGACCTGCTCCGCATGAGGAGCCCCATGGCCAAGTACTTCTTCGGCATCACCTCGGAGGTGATGTA
>SKNE01000193.1 GCA_007120675.1 Bacteroidales bacterium | reverse complement strand
ACGGCCACCACCTGGGTGTCGCCCTGGATGGGTATTTCTGCGGGGTTCTCGCCAAGCTGCCCTTCGCCGTCCACCATCCAGTGCAGGAAGATGTGGTTGTCGCCGGGGAGGGCTTCAATGAGCAGGGTGTCGCCCTGGAGGAAGGGGAGGAGTCCCGGAGGGGGATTGGTCGTGCCCAGGCCCTGTGTTTCGATCAGCACCTCCACCGCGTTGGTAGCCACCTTGTTGGAGACGCCCGGGGGGGAGACCTCGTGGGGGTGTGCAAAATAAGCCCTCACCAGGTAGGTGAGCCAGCCTTCGGGCACGTCAGCGTCGTGGAAGCTCCGCACGGCCGGGTCCGGAATGTTTTCCAGGAAAACCCCGTTGCGGTAAACGTTGAAGCCGCTGGCCGTCTCCTGGCCATCCGTCCAGCTCCAGTCCAGCGCCACGTGGTCCCCATCCGCCAACTCAGCTACCACCCCCTGCGGGGCAGGGTGGGTGGCGGGATGGATGGTGATGAGGTCTTCCTTGGTGAGCATGATGGTATCGTTGATAAGCAGCGAGACGCTGTAGGACCCGCTTTCCAGGTAGATCACCTCGTGTGGGCCTGCGCCTTGTGCATGGGCTGGCCAGGCGTTCTCTCCGAAGTGCCACTCCATCTTGTGGATGCCGGAGCCATTGCTCCTGTTTGTCACCACGATGCGTTCTCCTACCTGTGCCTGGTGGGCTGAGACGGTGAAGTCGGGGAAGATGGCCTCTTCACCGGTGTACATGCGCACGTTGTCCAGGTACATGTTCCCGCCCGTGGCTGCCCCGGTGCGTGCCGCCTGGAACAAAAAGCCCAGGTAAATCGTGTCGCGGTCCAGAAAGTGGGAGCTGAGGCTGTACTGGTAGCTTTCCCAGCCCGCATCTTCCTTGTAGCGGCTCAGGACACCGATGGTGGTCCAGTTTTCCTTGTTGCGCGATAGTTGAACGGTCACCCTGTCGTTGACATTGGACAGGCTGGCGTGGTGGTGCCAGTCCAGCTCCAGGCTGGCGGCTGAAAGGCCCTTGGTGGAGATGGGGGTGCTCACGAGGCGCGCCGAGGCGTTATGGCGGGCCTGGAAGGAGTTGAAGGCCACCATGTGGTTCCCCGTGGAGGGTGCAGCGGTGGGGTTGCTGCCCGACGCCCTCAGGCTGATCTCCGGAGCGTTGCCAGTGCCTTCTCCTGCCTGCACCTTGAGGGTGTCCCACGCCGCCGGCCAGAAAGCATGATCAAAGATCTCCTGCAGTGGGATGTTCTTTACTGCCACCTCCCGTTCTGCCATTACGGCGCGGCTCCTGGACAGGTTTTCGCCCTCTTCGTTCACCGCCCAGATACGGTAGTGATGCTTGTGAAATTCGGCCGGCATCACGTGGGAAAAGGCCGTGGCGTGGCCCCGGTAGAGGACGGTGCCACCCCCTTCGATGGAGTCCCCCACCTGCAGGTCCCACTGCGGCTCTCCGAAGACATCCTCCTTGTTCCACGCCAGCATCACCTTGTGGTCGTGGGTGTTGGGTGTCCAGCTAAGCAGGGCCCGGTGCATGTTTTCCGTCTCCACGCTGAAGTTCCCCACCGAGAAGATGTTCTCCTGGGCCAGGAGCAGCGCCTGGTAGGCGTTGAGGCGGCCGGCACCCATCTCGCCGATGTGGTTGGGGTTCTCTGCGTCGATGTTGTCGGCCGACTGTTCCAGCAGGCTCTGCAGCTGGTGCGCGGTAAACTCCATGGGTGCGATGGAGAGCATCAGGGCGGCAACGCCCGATACGTGGGGACAGGCCATGGATGTTCCTTGTGAATAGGAATAGCCCGAAGTGGTCAGGCTCAGCACCCCGCCCTGGTTAAGGGGGGAAACCTCGCCTCCCGGGGCGGAGATGTCGATCCAGTGTCCGTAGTTGGAATAGCCGGCTCGCTGGTCCTTGTTGTTGGTGGCTGCCACGGCCATGGTTCCCGAATAGTAGCCCGGGTAGAAGTTCTGGTTGGAGCTGGAGTTCCCTGAAGATGTGATGGTGATGCCACCGTCAAGGACATCGCCACCACCGTTTACGTTGAAATAGTCGATGGCATCCAGCACGGCCTGCTCATAATGGTCCGGTACGCTGTAGCCCCAGCTGTTTTGTGAGATGGCCGCCCCGTTGTCGGCCGCAAAGATGGGTGCAAGGTGGAACCCCTGTCCCCCGATCCCCAGGAAAACCTGCAGGGACATCAGCTTGGCACCGGTCTCTTCGCCCCATCCGCCGGCCACGCCGCTCACCCCGATGTCGTTGTTGTTGCGAGCACCGATCGTGCCTCCCACGTGGGTGCCATGGTGTGTGCCCAGGATCAGGGTGGTGTCCAGGTAGAAGTTATACCCTATCCCGTCCCAGATGCTGCCCTGGATGTCTTCGTGGTCCAGCCGGATGCCTCCGTCGATCACCGCCACGATCACCTCGTTGGCCCCGGTGGAGATGGACCACGCCTCGGGCAGGCTGATGTCCGCTCCCGGGGTCCCGTTCGCCTGGCCGGTGTTGTGGTAGTGCCATTGGTTGCCAAATTGTGGGTCGTCGGGCCACAGGGGATCTGTTTCCTCGTCACGCTGTCCGCCCCCCCGCTGCCAGGCTTCCTGTTGTCCGGACAACCCGTTATCCGACGGGTCGTCTGCATCGATGATCTGCCAGTTTTCATCGTAGCGCGGTGGCTCCAGTCCCAGGTGGATATCGCCAATCAGCTCCTTGCGGTAGTGGGGCTCGGCCACCTCCACCTCATCCAAAGCCTTATAGGCCTGCACCATGGCGATGATGTCGGTATCCTCACTCACATGGAGGTCGTACCACAGGTGAAAGCCCCACAACCGGTGCCGCTCAGTGTAGCGGTTTTCCAGGGCCCGGCTCCGGAATGTCTCACTGGCATCTTCCACCTGGTAGGCCTGGTGAAGGGCGTCCAGCGCAGGGATTCCAAACCGGACCACCCCCTCCTCGCTGATGGAGAAAGGGTGCTGGTCCATCCACCGCTCCAGGTCCTTATGCAGCTTGATGCGGATCACTCCCGGGTCGTATGCGCCGGGTGGCACTGCCGACAGGTCGATGGGTGGTCGTTCGCCGCGCCGTACCTCACGGTACTGGCCCTGCAGCGTCAAGCTGCCCGCCAAAAGCAGGGCGCAAAGAAGGAGGCTGATTTTTGTTGTCATCGCATGATTACTATTGAAGACGTTCCTGGAGGGGGCACGGGAGCCCCCTGCAAGAACGTCCGGTTATACTTTAATGGCCAATGGGTGTGCGGATGGGAAGACCTTGCAGGCCTTCGGCAACGCACCTGGATGAATGATGCCACTTAATCTTTGACACAGCGGACAGAGTCGCCGTTGGTTTTCCAGATCTCCCCGGGCGGAAGCAAGATGCCTGCTCCGAAGATCATGAAGCGATGGTAGGCTTCCGTTTCGTCGTGCTCGGTGGTTGTCCACATATACTTTCCAAAGGTGAGTACGAAGTAGTCGCCGCTCATGCCGTGGCGGTAGCCGGATGGTAGGGCACTGAACCCGTAGTCGTCCGTTCCCCAGTTGGCTGCGTTGAAGAACCAGTAGGGGTGCTCCGTGGTGTCGCAGTCGCCGCCCAGGGGCGAGCCGTCCTGGCGGCAGCTCTTGAGAACGTTGGCCGAATTCTCAGCGTGGCCTTCGGCCGTGAGGAAATCCATCAGCGTGGCAAAGTCGTCGGTCGAGGGCACCCTGAAGCCGGGGGGACAGATACCCCTGTCGTCGGTCACCGCATACCAGTTGTACAGGCGGCCGTAAAGGTCCACCATCTCTTCTTCCGAGTCGATGCCATCCACCAGGTCGTGGGGATAGGTGGCCATGGCCCCTTCAGTGGTTCCCGTCCACTCGGTGTTATCCAGGTTGGTGGGGATGGGGTCGCCGTTGTTGTAGCTTGTCGTCCTCAGGTTTTGTGCCAGCCACTGCTGACTGCCCAGGGTCACCACGTCGTATATGTTGCCGTCGGCATCGGTCACGTCCTCCTCTTCCACCGATATCCAGGCAGGCAGGCCGTTCACGATGCTCAGTACCTGGCCTTCGTCGCCGATGGGCAGGCTGTGCCAGTCGCCGTCGGAGTAAAAGACCATGTCGCCCGACTGCGGATCTTCCACACCCACAAAGTGTGAGAGATCGGGTGCACCTTCCAGGTCATCATAGTGCCCGCTGAAGGCATCTGCCGAAGAGGCCGCGTGGAGGGCATAGGGCACGCTGAGCAGCTGGCTAACGCCCATCAGTTCGCCGTTGAGCTTCACCTCCAGGAAGTATGGTCCCGCGCTCCAGTCCACCTCGTCAAGGGGCAGCAGGGATCCAATGTGCAGGTTGACCAGTCCCAGTTCGTTGGTGGTGGCCTGGTGCGTTTCGATCACCACGGGTGCCCCGTCGGCACTTCCCTGGAGGATCGATATTTCCATGGTGACCTCTTCGTTGATGATGGGCTCGCCGGCGCTATCGCGCACCACGGCCTGGTAGTTGAACATTTGCGGTGATTGCGCCATCAGGCCAAAGCCCAAAAGGAAAAGCACCAGGAATTGAAGAAAGGCTGTCGTTGTTTTTTTCATTGTGATTGGATTTATCGTTTGATGATGTTGAATGTGTGCATGGTGTTGTTTTCGTGAAAGACGGAAAGGATATAGATGCCAGGGGGCAGTGAGCTCATCTGCAGCTGGCTTTCCTGGCCATGCATCCGGTCACTGAGGATGGGGCGTCCGTGCATGTCGCCCAGCACATAGCGAAAGCTTTCGGGTGCTTCGTGGTCGATGTGCAGGCTGAGGTGGTCGTCCACCGGGTTGGGATAGGCCCTGACGGAGATTTCGGGGTCGGCCAGTTCGGGTACCGACACCACGGTGAGCGTGGGCTGATGAAAGCCCTGTGTCAGGATAAAGGATCCGGCGACAAAGCTTTCCGTCACGCTTTCGCCCAGGGTCCAGCTCAGGGAGTATCCCCCGGCGTGGTGATCACCCCCGGAGGTGGCTATCACCTCCTGAGCCCGGCTGGTGCTCCCCATGATATAGATGGAGATGAACACAGCAGCCACAGCGAGGCGGAGCGGGATCATTGATTCATTGCGTCTCAGGTTTTTCATAGGCGGTTGGTTTATTTACTGGGAACTTGAATTGCCGGGTGTGTCTCACTGTCTGTGCCGACAGCCTGTCATCGCACCCAAAACATCACCTCAAATATATTTAACAATTTTTTACTTCGCATCAGTAGTTCAGGGTATTTTTTTTCTTATTGTGCTCAGGGACAGAGGGGATTTTTCATGTTTTGCCTGCGGAGGGCCGCCTTAATCGGACCGATTGCCTATTTTTGTATGGGATGTGCGGGTTGGTTTTTGCCTGCCGCCATTCTGTACCTTGAAACCGCTCGTGATGCAACTGTTGATGTCGCTGGTGAACAATCCATTTTTCGGACGGCCTGGCCGTTCCCGGGCCGTCTTATCCCGGCTCGCCATCCTTTTTGGTGTACTTGGGATGTGGATGATGCCGTCGTGCGGACCGGGAGGAGAGGGACGTATTTCTCCACCAGGGGAGCAGCGGGAAAAGGAGAAAGCCGGTCTGCTTTACGACAGCCTGTTTGAACTGGGCAATGCCTTTCTTTATCACTATCCCGACTCTGCAAGGCTTACGGCTCTCGTCGGACTGGAACTGGCGCAGGAGTCTGGTGTCATGTATTGGCAGGCACGTTTCATGAACCTGAAGGCTGTGTCCTATTCCCTGCTGTCAGATTTCGACAGCGCACTGCCCTATTACCACGAGGTGATGGCCCTTGCACTGGAGATGGGGGACAAGGACCTGGCCGGGGCCATATCCAACAACCTGGGCAATGTGTTCAAACATATTGGAAGCCACAAGGATGCTTTGTCCTACTTCCTTATGTCGCGCGAATACTATGAGCAAGCGGGCAACCTGGAAAGCCGGGCCAAGGTGGACAACAATATCGGGATCATTTATGGTGAGATTGGCAATTTTGAGAAGGCCATGGAGTACTGCCACCGTGCCTATGACGACTTTGTCCTGATAGGGGACAGCATTGGAATGGACGCAGCGCTCAACAATATCGGCACGATCCACTTTAAAGGCGGGCAGCTTGACTCAGCCCATCATTATTATGACAAGGCCATTTTCCTGCAACGGCTGAATCAGAACCAGTACAACCTGAGCGTTTCCTACAAGGGCAAGGCCGATGTTTTTCTCCGGGAGGACGATCACCTGCAGGCCATCGATTATTACCTGAGGAGCAAGGAGCTGGCCACAGAGATAGGCTTCCTTTACCAGGGGGTGGAGGCACAGCTGGGACTGGCTGAGGTCTACCTTGCCCTGGCGGAGAGCACCATGGCAGAGCAATACGCCACCATAGCCCTTGGGGCGGCACGGCAGATCAATGCCGTCAGCCTGGAGATGGAGGCCCATCGCGTCTTGTCGGAGGTCCACGCAATGCGCGGCGACATGGCAGGGGGACTCAAGCATTACCGCACCTATCACGACCTGGAGCGGGAGCTTTTGGATCAGACCAAGATACACCAGGTGTACAACCTGGAGATCGAAGAGCTGATCAAGGACAGCGACATACAGCAGCTGGAGATCGAGCGGCAACGGCTGCTGCTGAGCCGCAGATCCACCGTCACCTGGCTCATCGCCCTGGCCGCAGTGTTCACCATCTCGGTGACCCTCTTCCTGTATTACATTTATGTCAATAAGATCAGGCAAAAGCAGAAGAACGAGTTGAATGAGGCACGGCTGCGCCTGGCGGAGGAAAAAAGCCAGGCAGCACTGAAGGCAGAGGTGTCTGAGCGGAAGCGGCTGGGACTGGAGCTGCACGACGGGGTGGGACCGCTTCTCTCGCTGGCCAAGCTTAACGTTACGGCCCTCCGCAAGAAGCCCGAGCTGCAGGACCAGAAGCTGCAGCCCATCCTGCAAAACACCGTCGACACCATCCAGGAGATACTCAAGGAGATCAAGCAGATCTCCAATAACATGGCACCCATGGCGCTGACGGAAAAAGGCCTGGCCGAGGCGGTGAGGGACATGCTGCACAAGATCAGGCACAGCGGCGGTTACAAAACCACCTTTGAGGCCATCGGCTTCAACGGCCCGGTGGATCCCTACACCGAGCACGCCCTCTACCGGAGCATACAGGAGGTGCTGAACAATGTGATCACCCACTCCGGCGCCTCCGAGATACACCTGCAGCTGATCCGCAATCACGAGGACCTCACGGTGATGGTGGAGGACAACGGATGTGGCTTTCAACCGCAGGCCCTGGATACAAACAAGGGGATGGGACTCAAAAGTGCCGGCTCGCGCATCAGGGGTCTTGGGGGGGAGCTGCTCATCGACAGCGCTGAAGGACGGGGCACCATCATCACGATGATCATCCCCTGCAGCCATGAACCAACGGAATGAAAACCATCCATATATATATAGTGGACGACCACAAGCTCTTTGTGGAGGGGATCAGCGCGCTGATGTCCGATGAGCCCGACCTGGAGGTCACCGGGTACTCCCTTTCGGGAAAAGATTACCTGGAGAAGGCCTCCACCGTGCAGGCCGATGTGTACCTGGTGGACATCAATATGCCGGAGATCTCAGGCATTGAATTGTGTTACCGGATAAGGGAACTCGATCCCGGCGGACATGTCCTGGCCCTGAGCATGCACGACGACATCCAGAACATTGAGAAGATGATCCGTGCCGGTGCCATTGGCTATATCCAGAAGGCGGCCAGCATGGAGGAGCTGTTGAAGGCCATCCGGAGCGTGGCTGCCGGTGAGCGTTACCTGGGACAGGATATACAGCAGGTGGTTTTTGAAAGCCTTGGCAACCAGGACAGGCTCGACCAGGCGGCCGATCCGGTGAGCCGGCTGACGCCCCGTGAGCTGGAGGTGCTGAAGCTCATCGTCAAGGATTATTCCACTGCTGAGATCGCGGCGAAGCTGTTCATCAGCGAGCGGACCGTAGAGACGCACCGGAAGAACATTTTTTCCAAGACCAACGCCCGCACGGTGGTGGGACTGGTGCGTTACGCCTTGCAGTATGGCCTGGTGGACATGGGTGGGTGAGCCTGAAGGGGTCAGCTGTTGCGGGTTGGCCCTGCCTTACCGGTCAGGCAGCCTGGCCCTGCGGGTGCGTAATGGCAAACGGGCTTAGCTTATGGCCTTCCGGCTTTCCGCCAGCACCTTGTCGAGTCCGCCGGGGTCCTTGCCGCCGGCCGTGGCAAAGAACGGTTGTCCGCCGCCCCCGCCCTGGATGTGCCTGGCCAGCTCCCGCACCATGTTGCCTGCGTGCAGGCCGCGTTCCTTCACCAGCGATTCGGAGATCATGACGCTGATGCCCGGCTTGTTGCCGTCCAAGTGGGCCAGGACCAGGAAAAGCCTGTCCACTTTGGACTTCAGCTGGAAAGCCAGGTCTTTGGCCTTGCGGGCATCCATGCTGACGCGTGCGCCGATGTAGTTGATCCCACCCAGGTCCTCCGCCTTTACGGCCAGTTCGTTCGCCAGGTGCTTCAGCCTCTCCTCCTGCATGACTGTCAGCTCCCTCTTGATCTCCTCGTTTTGCGACAACAGCTGTTCCACTGCCCTGACGGGGTCTTTGGGCTGCTTGAGCAGCTGCCGGATGCCATCCAGCTGGTCCATCATGGACCGGTAGTGGGCCTCCGCCTCTTGGCCAGTCACCGCCTCCACACGCCTGATCCCGGCAGCGATCGCTCCCTCCGAAACGATGGCAAAAAGGCCGATCTGGCCGGTGGACTGCACATGGGTGCCACCACAGAGCTCCGAAGAAAAATCGTTGTCAAATGCCACCACGCGCACGCTTTCGCCGTACTTTTCGCCAAAGAGCGCGGTGGCACCCATTTTCTCTGCCTCCTCCATGCTCAGGTCACGGTGCTCTTCCATGGGGATGTTTTCACGGACCTTTTCGTTCACCAGTCGCTCCACGGCCCGGATCTCTTCGGTGGTCATCTTTCCGAAGTGGGAGAAGTCGAAGCGCAACCGCTTGTCGTCCACCAGCGAACCTTTCTGCTGCACGTGGTTTCCCAGCACCGTTTTCAGGGCGGAATGCAGCAGGTGGGTGGCCGTGTGGTTATTTTCCGTGAGATGGCGCTTTTGGGCGTCCACCCTGGCAACGAGCTGTTCCGGCCAGCTTGACGGGATCTCCGGCATGATGTGGATCACCAGGTTGTTCTCCTTGCGGGTGTCGATCACAGGCCAGGCTTTGCCGTTGGCCCTGAGTTGTCCGCGGTCCCCCACCTGTCCCCCGGCCTCTGCATAAAAGGGGGTGCGGTCCAGCACCACCTGGTAGAGCCGTTTCCCTTTCTGGCTATATGGGCGGTATTTGACCACCTCCACCTCTGCTTCCAGCTCTTCGTAGCCCAGGAAGAGGGTGTCCTGGTGTCCGGGTTTCAGCTCCGTCCAGTCGCCGGTATCGGTGGTGGCGGCAGCCCTGCTGCGCTTTTTCTGGTTGGCCATCCCCTCGTGAAACCCTTTCATGTCCACCTCCCACCCCTTTTCCCGGGCCATCAGCATCGTGAGGTCGACCGGAAAACCGTAGGTGTCGAACAGTTCAAAGGCGAAGTCCCCATCCACCGTTTTGTCGCCAGCGCGGCTTTGGAGGTACTGTTCAAAGCGCTGGATGCCCACCGAGAGTGTGCGCAGGAAGGTTTGCTCCTCTTCGGCGATCACCCTGGTGATGAGCTCTTCCTGGGCCTTCAGCTCGGGGAAGGCCTCACCCATGTGACCCACAAGCACCGGCACCAGGCCATTGATAAAGGGTTCGCGAAAGCCAAGGAAGGTGTAGCCATAGCGGATGGCGCGGCGCAAAATACGGCGTATCACATAACCCGCTTTGTTGTTGGAGGGCAGCTCGCCGTCGGCGATGGCAAAGGATACGGCCCTCAGGTGGTCGGCGATCACCCGCATGGCCACATCGCTGTCGCCCGACTCACCATAGCGCTTCCCGGAGAGCGACTCCAGGGCCTGGATATAGGGTCTGAACACGTCCGTGTCGTAGTTGGACTGTTTGTCCTGCAGCACAAGGCAAAGCCTTTCCAGTCCCATGCCGGTGTCCACATGCTTGGCGGGCAAGCTCTTCAGGCTACCGTCAGAGAGGCGGTTGAATTCGATGAAGACCAGGTTCCAGATTTCGATCACCAGGGGGTGGTCCTTGTTGACCAATGTGGCTCCGTCCACCGCCCGGCGATCTTCGCTGCTGCGGATGTCCACATGGATCTCCGAACAGGGACCACAGGGTCCCGTGTCGCCCATCTCCCAGAAGTTATCCTTTTTTGACCCGTACAGGATGCGCTCTTCCGGCACGAATTCCTTCCACAGCGCATAGGCCTCCTGGTCGCTGGACAGACCCTCATCGGGAGAGCCTTCAAAAACGGAGACATAGAGGCGGTCGGGATCGATGCCGTAGACATCGGTCAGAAGCTCCCAGGCCCAGGCGATCGCCTCTTTCTTGAAGTAATCACCAAAGCTCCAGTTACCCAGCATCTCAAACATGGTGTGGTGATAGGTGTCGTGCCCAACCTCTTCCAGGTCATTGTGTTTTCCTGACACCCTCAAGCACTTTTGTGAGTTGGCAACGCGCTGCTTGTCGGCTGCCGAATGACCCAGGAAGATATCCTTGAACTGGTTCATCCCGGCATTGGTGAACATCAGGGTGGGGTCGTTCTTCACCACCATGGGAGCAGAGCGGTAGATGCTGTGCCCTTTCTTTTCAAAAAATCCTAAAAAAGAAGCCCTTACCTCGGATGCCTTCATTTATGTGCCGTTTTTTTAATTTTTTTGCTCAAATAGGTGGCAAAATTACGGTTTTTTTTTTAGTTTTGTACCCTGGTGTAGTGCCTGTGAAAGCAATCCCGCATGACGGCTTGTGCGGGTCATTCTACTTTTCATTGACGAAGGACTAAACTCCTGGTATGAGCAGGGTTCAATATCGTTTTAACACAAAGTCGCTGGCTGTTGAACGGGTCAGGAAGACCTTCAAGGACCATTTGTTGGTTTTCCTCCGTTATGCCATGGCGGGCTTGCTTTTCTCCGTGATTGTCCTGATCATTGGATTCACCTTTTTCGAGTCCCCCAAGGAGCGGATGCTCAAGCGGGAGATCAGGCAGTTTCAGCTTCAGTACACCATTCTCAACGACCGTCTCAATATATTGGATAACATCCTGGCGGACATCCAGGAGCGGGATGACCACATTTACCGGGTCATCTTCGAGGCAGAGCCCATCCCCCGGCCCATTCGTGACGCCGCCTTTGGTGGTATAGACCGCTATGCCCACCTGGCTGGCTACCTAAACAGCGAGCTGATGTCCCAGACCCTGCAACGCATGGATCAGTTGTCCAGCCAGCTGTATATCCAGTCCAAGTCCTACGACGAAGTGTTTGAGATGGCCCTGAACAAGGCCGACATGCTGGCCTCCATTCCGGCCATCGTTCCGGTCCCGGATGGCCATAACCGTCTGATGTCCGGTTACGGCATGCGCATCCATCCCATATACAAAACCATGCGCATGCACCATGGGGTTGATTTCACTGCACCGGTGGGCACGCCCATCTACGCCACGGGCAACGGCGTGGTGATCCGTGCCGAGCGGAACCGCCACGGATACGGACTGATGGTGGAGGTGGACCACGGTTACGGCTACATTACCCGCTATGCCCACATGAGCAAGATCGAGGTGCGACAGGGCCAGAGGGTGAAGCGTGGCGAGATCATCGGCCTGGTGGGCGACACAGGCACCTCCACCGCACCGCACCTGCACTACGAAGTGCATCGCAACGACCGCTCGGTCAATCCCGTATACTACTTCTACAACGACCTCACCCCCGAAGAATTCGAGATCATCATCGAGAGAGCATCAATGGTTAATCAAAGCCTTTCGTAGATTCGCCCGTTTTTTTTATTTTTACCGGCGCAAAAGATCAAATGATGACCAAGGAACGCCCGGAGGCTGCACGCATATACTATTCCATAGGGGAGGTAGCGAGGATGTTTGATGTCAACACATCATTGATCCGTTTCTGGGAAAAGGAGTTCGATATCATCCGTCCGCATAAGAACAAGAAAGGCAACCGCCTGTTCACCCAAAGGGACGTGGACCACTTTCACACCATTTATCACCTGGTCAAAGAGCGGGGTTATACCCTGAAGGGCGCCAGGGAAGTACTCAAAACCAAGCCCGGGGAGGTGACCCGCGACATGGAGGTTATCAAGACCCTGAAAAACGTCCGGGAATTTTTGGTTCAGCTGAGATCAAAGCTGTGAGATGCCTTGGAAATGGGGCTTGACCCCCGTTCAAGGCATTTTTTTATACAATCAAATGATTCTGATCCTGAAAAAGACACACCTATGGTAGCAAAGATCAAGAAAAAACTGAACGAGTCGAAGACAGCCCGGTGGCTTGTTCTGATTGTGGCCAGCTTTGCCATGGCCACCAACTACTATTTTTATGATGCCCTGGCGCCCCTGGCCGACCTCATCAGGATGAACCTTGGCTTTACATCCACCGAGTACGGCTTCTTCATTTCAGCCTACTCCATCCCCAACGTCTTCCTGGCCATGGCCGTGCTGGGTGGCATCATACTGGACCGCGTGGGGATCCGCTTCACCGGTTTCTCCTTTATCCTGCTGATGGCCCTGGGGGGGACGATCACTGCCTATGGTGCGTCAGACAGCTTCCTCAGCGGCGGCTTTGGTTACAACTTCATGAATTCTTTCCTCACCAGCTATTCGCCCGCCCTGAAGATGATGTCGCTTGGTTTCTTTGTCTTCGGACTGGGTGCTGAGACGAGCATCGTGGTGTTGTCGAAGGTGATCGTAAAATGGTTCAAAGGCAAGGAGCTGGCCCTGGCATTGGGACTCAACCTGGCCATCGGACGCCTGGGTGCCGCCTTGGCCTTCACCCTTTCGCCCCGCCTGATCTATCCCGAATGGACCACCGCCATCTGGTTTGGCGTGCTGCTGCTGTGGGTTGGCTTGCTGGCCTTTATGTTTTATATGCTGATGGACCTGAAACTGGACCGCCAGGTGGATATTGACGTGAAGGATCCGGAGGATGAGTTTAAGTGGAAGGACCTGAAAGACCTGGTGACCAATCGTTCGGTGATCTATATCACCATGCTGTGTGTGACCTTCTATTCGGCCGTCTTCCCCTTCCTGAAGTTTGCCCCTGACCTGCTCATGAACAAGTTTGCCATGCCAAGGGCGCTGGCGGGGGATGTGACATCTTACCTGATGTACGGGACCATTCTCCTGACGCCGTTGTTTGGCTGGGTGGCCGACAACAAAGGGAAGAGCGCCACGCTCATGTACCTTGGCTCGGCCCTGCTGATCGTTGCCCATATGATGTTCGCCATGACCCATATCGAACCAAGGATACCCATCGTCCTCCTGGGCATCGCCTTCTCACTGGTGCCGGCTGCCATGTGGCCCGCCGTGACCAAGATCGTACGCCAGAGCAAGCTGGGGACCGCTTACGGGTTCATGTTCAGCGTACAAAACATCGGACTCTGGTTGTTCCCCATTCTCATTGGTTATGTGCTTGACTCCTCCAACCCCTTTTACCGGGCCGAGATCAGCACCGGCCAGTATGCAGAGGTGCAGCGCGAGGGATTGAACTACAGCGGCACCTATATCGATCGCAGGGGGGAGCCCAACGCCGACATGGCCATCCACGTGAATGCATCCATTTACAGGGATAGCCTGGGGGGACCAGTGGTGTGGCGCGAACAGCACCAGGTGGAGACAGACAGCCAGGGCCGGTTCCACCTGCAGTTTGGACAGGGTGACGTGATATCCAATGTGGCCTTTGATCAGCTCCTCCATAAGGACAATTACCGTGCAGAGATCGTGGTCACGCGCCGTTCAGAGGACATGCAGCTGTTCAGTGGCCACTTCAGCCGCGGGGCAGATCACTATTTCAGGGATGGCGTTGATCAGCGCCACCAGGCACTCTTCAGCAGCACGCTGCGTGGCGTCCTTACCATCTACCACGACTTGTATGAAGAGCAGGTTGTGAGCGAGGTGGAAGGAGAAGACCCCGCCACGGTGACCGAAACGGTCTTCGTGGAAGAAAGAAGGGTGTGGCAGGAACGGGTACGCTTTTACCTGGATGAGGAGGGACGTTTTGAGATCCCCATGGGCTACGGCCGCCTTGTGTTTGCCGATCCGCTGTACTTCGGACTGGACCAGGGCCATTATGCCGCAGAGGTGATCAAGCCCCTGGATTATACCAACGCCATGCTGGTGTTCTCCCTTTTGGGCTTCGTTGGACTGGTCTTTGCCTTCCTGCTGAAGCGTGAGGACAAGACCTCCGGCTACGGCCTGGAGCTGCCCAATAAGGACATGGAATAGCGTTTGGGCGGACTGGTTTGCCGGTTGACAAGCCGGACGGCTGGCCGCCGCGATGGCTGGTGTGTATGCCTTGCCTGTGCAGTTCAGAAATTATGCGCTGGAAGTCAGGAATAAGTTTTGTGAGCTATGATGGTTATCACCGGGGCGGCTGGCTTCATCGGCAGCTGCCTGTTAAGTGCCCTCAACAAACAAGGGGTGGAGGATCTCCTCCTGGTAGACGACTTCGCCAGACAGGACAAAATGAAGAACCTGGAGGGGAAGGCCTGTGCCGGGCGTGTGCACCGCGATGACTTTCCCGGCTGGCTGGATCGCAACCACGGCAAGGT
>SKNE01000144.1 GCA_007120675.1 Bacteroidales bacterium | reverse complement strand
GTGGCTGAGCCAAAAGCATGCCACACCAAATACATTATTTGGGGGTATGGTCACTGGATTCGCTGAAAAAACCCCCGCTTGATCTTTGTTAAAGAACGTTTATTAATGAGCAAAAATAATCAGATTCCGGATTTTTCTTTTTTCAATTTTGATCCGCGTGTGATGGATGGCATTGAGGCCATGCAATACAAGGTGCCCACCCCGGTGCAGCAGAAAGTGATCCCGGAAATAATGAAAGGAAGCGATGTGATTGCCTGTGCCCAGACGGGCACGGGAAAGACAGCCGCCTTTCTGTTGCCGGTGATCCATCGCATCATCACCAGCGAAGCCAGGGAAAAGATTCGCGCACTGGTGATTGTGCCCACACGTGAGCTGGCAGTTCAGATATCGCAGCAGATGGAGGGGTTTGGCTACTTCAGTCCCGTAAGCTCCCTGGCGGTTTATGGGGGCGGCACCGGTGAGGTGTATGCCCAGGAGAAACGGGCCCTTACAAGCGGCGCAGATGTGGTGATTTGTACACCCGGACGGATGATCAGCCATCTCAACCTGGGTTATGTTGACCTGGGCGGACTCGACTACCTGATCCTGGATGAAGCAGACCGTATGCTTGACATGGGTTTTCATGATGACATCATGAAGATCATCTCTTATATCCCCAACAAGCGGCAAAGCCTGCTCTTCTCAGCCACCATGCCACCGAAGATCAGGGAGCTGACCAAAAAGATCCTTCACAAGCCCGTGGAGGTGAATATTGACCTGGCCAAACCTCCCGACCAGATCCGCCAGGAGGCTTATGTGCTCTATAATGACCAGAAACCGGAACTGGTGAAATTCCTTTTACAGGACCCGGTGATGAAAAGCATCCTGATCTTTGGCGATACAAAAGTCGGGGTAAAGCAGCTGGCCAGGACACTTAAAAAGCAGTACCAGCAGGTGGAAGAGATCCATTCAGACCTGTCCCAGGGTGAGAGAGAGGAGGTAATGAACCGCTTCAAAAGCAAGCAGGTTCGCATCCTGGTGGCCACTGACATCATATCCAGGGGCATTGATGTGGAAGATATTGACATGGTCATCAATTACGATGTGCCAAATGATGCAGAGGACTATGTGCACCGCATTGGACGGACAGCAAGGGCAGGAGCCCATGGAAAAGCCTGCACCCTCATAGGTCCCGAAGAGCAATACCAGTTTGTTTCCATTGAACGACTGCTTGGCCGGACCCTCGAAAAAACGCCCCTCCCCGGAGGACTGGGCGAAGGGCCTGAATATAAGACAGATAGCCGGGGTGGAGGGAGGATGAATCGCAGCAGGCATTTCTCCCGCAAGAAGCGCGGTCCCGACCGGCGAAAAAAAGGGCCGGCCAGCAAAAGACGGAAAGGGCCGGATCGTAACAAACCAAGATAACAACATGGGTGCTGAAAGGCCACACCAGCAAGCTTTTACCACACGCAGGGTCCTGCATACCAAAGGGATTATATCTCCTGAATACCAGCATCTTGAACCCCAAATAAGGCACGCCATAGCTCATTTTGACAATCTGGGCCACAAGGTGGGAAAGGGCAGGAGGAACATGGTCAAACACATGGTGGTGGACGGTGTGGCGTTGAATGTGAAATCGTTCAAGAAGCCACCAATCCCCAACAGTCTAATATACCGGTATATCAGGAAGTCGAAAGCTGAGCGGTCCTACCGCTATGCCCGCCACTTGCTGGAAAGGGGGATAGGAACACCCGAGCCCCTTGCTTACCTTGAGCAGCACGTTCTAAAGGGCCTGGGCGAAAGTTATTATGTCAGCCTGCATGTGCAGGAAGACCTTACATTCAGAACGCTCATCGATGAGCCCGCCTATCCAGGACGCGAAGAGATCCTGCGTCAGTTTGCCCGCTTTACCCACAGGCTTCATGAGGAAAAGATTCACTTTCTGGATCACTCACCAGGCAACACGCTGATTGTCAATGAAAATAATGGCAAGTACGCTTTCTACCTGGTGGATTTGAACAGGATGCAACTGGGACGCTCTCTTGGTTTTGAGGCGCGAATGAAAAACTTCGCCAGGCTCTCCGCCACAAAGGATATGATTGAGGTGATCAGCCGGGAATATGCCTTGCTCAGTAACTATTCGCAGGGTAAGATATATGACAGAATAGGCCACTATACCGAAATGAACAGCCGCAGGCGCCTTCGCCAAAAGCAGTTAAACAAAAGGCTGGGTAAATATAAATAGCGCCGGAGAAAAATGGGGGTGTCCGCCTCTAATCTTCCTGATCGCCCTTCTCACTCTCCAGATCATCGAAGGAGATATCGCCCTGGTCCGGCTTCGGGATATCTGCCTGACCGGCCGCCGGCGGATCGGGCCTGATGATCTCACCCTGCAGCTCACCAATGGCTTTGTACACCTCTTCCAGGGCCTCCTTGAACTTATCGAAATCTTCCTGGTAAAGGAACAGCTTGTGCTTCTCGTAAAAGAACTTTCCTGTCTGCTGGTTAAAACGCCGCTTGCTCTCTGTGATGGTGAGGTATAACTCCTTGGAGCGTGTGGATTTAACATCAAAAAAATAGGTTCGTTTCCCTGCCCTTACTGACGTTGAATAAATGTCATCCCGGGGAACGTCGGTGCCAAATTCTTCCATGGTTTCCTTTCTTTTCTGTACGATTGGCAAACATAAACAAAGATGGCCGCCTTCCGCAGCCTTGAACAAAAATACGAATATGGGCCCAATATAGGAAAAAAAACCCGTACTTTTGCATAGTTTTTCGCGGGCAGTTTTCATAAATTATTGATATGAAATGATTTGCCCATCACAAACAACGTGTTTTATGCTAAACAGAAGGCATTTAAGAGTAAAGGTTTTACAGAGCCTTTACGCCTTTTTTCAGTCGCACAACACCGACATCACTGCCGGCGAAAATGAATTGCTGCACGGAATAGGGAAGATCCATGACATGTATATCTATCAGCTCTCCTTGCTGGCGGAATTGCTGGCCCAGGAAGAGAAGGTGATTAATGACAACATGACCAAGCGCCTGCCCAGCCAGGAAGACTTGCATCCCAACCGCCGTTTCCTGGAGAACGCCTGCCTGGATATGATCGCCGGCAGCACTGAACTCCGAAAAATAGCTGATGAGCGGCACATTCACTGGCGCGACGAAGCAGAAATGGTGCGGAAGCTTCTGCAGACCATCAAAAAACAGCCCTACTATAAGGACTATATGGCCCAGGAAGCATCCGGCTTTCATGAGGACAGCCGTTTCGTGCTTAAGATGATCAAAAAGAACATCCTCCCCTTTGAAGCCCTTCATCATTTTTATGAAGAAAAGAGCATTTACTGGATCGATGACTGGGAACTGGTCAATAAAATGTTGGTTAAGACACTGAAACTGGCAGAGGAGCAGCAGCAGACACTGCAAATCATGCCCCTTTTCAAAGACAGCTCCGACAGGGAATTCTCCATTGAGCTGTTCAGGCGGTCGATCCTGAACCACAGTGAATACAACGCCATCATATCAGAAAAGGCCATGAACTGGGACGTTGAGCGTATCGCCATGATGGACATGATCATCATGGAAATGGCGCTGACAGAGATCCTGAAGTTCCCTGAAATACCCGTGAAGGTGAGTCTGAATGAATACATAGAGCTGTCCAAGATGTACAGCACCCCCAAGAGCAAGGTTTTTGTCAATGGGGTGCTGGATAAACTGGTGGAGGAATTTGCCCGTGACAGGCTGATCTGATGCCGTGATCACCAGGAGGGCAAGGGCCCTTCAAAATGATTTATTAATTTTGTCATGAACCAAATGTTAAAATAAAAGGAGATCCCCATGAATTTGATGAATATTGTTTTGATGATGCCCGCCGAAGAAGGTGGCAGCGGACTAACCGCTTTCCTCCCGCTTATTTTGATCATCCTGGTTTTTTACCTGTTCTTTATCAGGCCTCAAATGCGCAAGCAGAAGCAGCTGCGCCAGTTCAGGGAGGCGTTGAAAAAAGGCGATAAGATCATCACCATTGGCGGTATCCATGGTAAGATCGTTGAAGAGCAGGAGCGCACATTCACCATAGAGGTGGAAGGGGGTAACAGGCTCCGTGTGGAGAGATCCGCCATCGCCCAGGATGGGGCATCTGATCAGCTGGGGGATAAGCGCTAGATGAACTGGAAGCTTTTATGGCGTAAAAAAGATGTACTGACACCCCGTGAGGCCGCAAGCAAGCGCAGGGCCTACATTTTTATGGTGTGCCTTTTTTGCAGTGCCTTATTCTGGCTTTTTACCAAGCTCAGCCAGGAAAGCGCAGCCAGCTTCGAGCAGCAGGTGCTTTTTACCGGGTTCCCTGAGAATCAGATCGGACTATCCCAAAGTGACAGTACCCTGAGCTTTACCCTGGAAGGGACGGGCCTGCGGCTGATACAGGCGCGACTGGCCCTCTCCCGGCAGATCTTTCATTTTGATGTGGACGAAGCCGTTGTCTTGCACCCGGGTGATCCGGAGCAACGCGTCGTGACGGCTGAAATGCTTTCTTCCAGGCTGGAGAGGGGACTGGACGGCAGAACCAGGGTTGTCAGCATGCAACCCGACAGCATTTCACTGGACCTGGCACCTGCCCGTCGAAAGCTTGTGCCCGTGAACCTGCATGCCAATATTCGCTTCGAGCGGCGCTTCAGGCAATATGGGGATGTCCGCATCGAGCCCGACAGCGTGTGGATCAGCGGACCGGCCAACTTGCTGGATACCATCGAGCGTGTGGATACGGAACATTGGGTGGCGGAGGGCTTGCGCAGGACAGTCAGCGAGTGGGTCCCCATTCAGCTTCCGGGCGATAGCCGGCTGATCACACTGGAAGAAGAGCTGGTGCTGGTGAGTGTGCCCGTGGAGGAGTTTACCGAGGCCAGCCGGACGCTTCCACTGAATATTGTCTGTCCTGACCGCCGCCAGAGACCTGACATACGCCTTTTTCCCTCCACCACGGAAGTTCATTACCTGGTGGCCCTGAGAGACTACCAGGATGTTAGCGCAGACATGTTCTCCGCCTCGGTGAGGTGCCCCGACAGCCAGGTCGATGAAAATGGCCGGCTGAGCATCCGCCTTGACTCCTCCCCGGGTTTTGTGGATGTGTTGTACCTGAGGCCGGCTGCAGTGGAATACATCATACTGGAGTAATTAGCAGACACGATATGTTGCTGGTTGGACTAAGCGGAAACATAGGCAGCGGGAAGACCACGCTTGCACGCATCTTCAGGGAATGGGGGGTCCCGGTGTATTATGCCGATGAAGCAGGACGGATGATATTGCGCCAGGCGGAGGTCCGGGAGAAGATAGAACGGCTGTTCGGTGAGGAGGTGATGGAGGCAGGGGGGCAGGTGGACAGAAAGAAGCTGGCAGAAATGGTCTTTTCCTCCCACACCAGGCTGAAGCAATTAAACGATCTGATTCATCCACTTGTACGCAAAGATTTTAAATCCTGGGCTGACTCCCGGGAAGATGCCCCGTATGTTATCCAGGAGGCAGCCATCCTCTTTGAAAGCGGTCAGCATGTCCACTTCGACCGGATTATTTTTGTGAGCGCACCCGAAGACCTGCGCATGGAGCGGGTGATGAAACGGGATGGCATTAGCCGGGCTGAAGTTGAACAACGTGCTCAACACCAGCTGGATGAGAAGCAAAAGATCATGGCGGCCGATTATGTGGTCGTCAATGATGGCCACAGACCGCTTTTGCCACAGGCCCTTGCCATCCACAGGCAAATCCTCGGGCAATGGGAAACCCAGGGAAAGAATCGTGGCTGACAATAAAATAAGCTGCGGCAATTCCCGTTTTTGATTGCAGACAGATGCGTTGTTTTAAAACTTGCCAAACCTTTGTTTTGTTGAGAATACCAGGGATATTCTTTGTTCTGATCCCCCTGCTGATTGGTGCGGACAGTGTCCGTGCCGCCCAGCAGAGCGGCCGCGTGTATGAATTTCTGAACCTGCCGCACACCGCCAGGATCACGGCAACGGGTGGGTATGGCTTTCCAACCTTTGATGCCGACCTGGGGATGTCTTTGATGTATCCCGCCCTGCTGACACAGGATCACAACAACCTGTTGTCGCTGAATTTTGTGGACTATTTTGATGACATCAACTACGGCACGGTTGCGTTCACCCATAGCGTGGAGGGACTGGGCCACTTCAGCGGTGCCGTGCAATATATCGATTACGGACGGTTCATAGAAGCCAATGAATACGGCCAGGTGATCGGACAATTCACTGCCGCTGAATACAACGTCCAGCTGGGCTGGGGCATGGCACTCAATGAACAGTTTTCCATCGGCAGCAACCTGAAGCTGATCTATTCCTCTTTTTATGATCACAGCTCTTTTGGACTGGCAACGGACTTGTCTGTGGCCTACGTCAACAGGGAGCATCTCCTGGCTGCCACGGTACTGGCCCGCAATATCGGCAGACAGGTCACCTATTACCACGACGGCAACCGCGAATCCCTGCCTTTTGACCTGGTGCTGGGTGTGACCAAGAGACTGGCCAATGCCCCCTTCCAGTTCTCGCTGGTGGCCAACCACCTGCATCGGTACGACCTGAGTTATGAATCGCCCCTTTTGCTGCCGGACCACTTCTCCCAGGAAGACAGTCAAAGTTTTCAGGACAGGGCCAGCGACCTGGCCGATAACCTGATGCGCCATGTCGTGCTGGGACTGGAGTTTGTACCCACAGAGAACTTTAGCTTCCGTGCTGGGTATAATTACCGCAGAAGGCAAGAGATGAAGGTGGAGTCGCGACTGTCCACAGTGGGTTTTTCCTGGGGCTTCGGCGTCAGGGTGTCACGTTTTCACATCGAATACGGGCGTTCAAACTACCACCTGGCCGGCGCACCAAACCACATCAGTATCAGCACAAGCCTTCGGGACCTGTTCCGGGGGACCGCCGAAGGTGGCAGGCAAGATAATCAGTGATGATGAAATTCAGCTGGCTTACACTGATCATGCTCCTCCCCCTGGGCCTTATCCCGGCCCTGAACCGCCAGCACATGCATTGGCCGGTTGACAAACAAGATGATGCAAAAGGTCATTGGGTGTTTTTTACCGATAAGGATGGGGTCTCCTTTGACCCCTATGATTTTTTTGACCATAAGGCCATTGTTCGACGCAAGTCATTGGGCCTTTGCCTGTACGACACCCTGGATTTCCCCGTTCGGCCGGACTACCTTAGCGCAGTGGAGGATATTGCGGGACAAGGGGTGGTGGCCTCACGCTGGTTCAATGCAGCGCATGTACATGCGCCCACGCAAAAGCTTGAAGCCCTGGAGGCACTTCCATTTGTCAGAAAGGTTCGCTCCTCTGCCATGCGCCTGATCCCTGCAGGCCAGCCCCACGAAGAGCTTTCAGACCTTGTCATCCGATCCAGGGATACCTTGCTTTTCAATGCGCAGATGGGACACCTCCAGGGTGATCTGTTCAGGGAGGAAGGATTCGACGGACAAGGTGTACGCATCGCCATCTTCGATGCTGGCTTCAGGGGGGTCGACAGTCACCCGGCGTTCCGTCACTTGCGGAAAAACGGGCAGATTGTCCGCACGTGGGACTTTCACCGTCAGCGTGAGAATGTGTTCTCCTCCAGTGTCCACGGCACGATGGTCCTATCGGCCGTGGGGGGTATGCTTGGTGACCAGGTGCTCGGCTATGCCACCGGTGCCGAATTTCTCCTGGCCCGCACAGAGATACGCCGCGAGCCCCTGGCGGAAGAACAATACTGGCTCGCTGCCGTGGAGTGGGCCGACCAGCATGGTGCCGATATCATCAATTCTTCACTGGGCTATGTTTACCATCGCTATTTTCCCGAAGAGATGGATGGACAGACCTCACTGGTTGCACGCGCCGCCGGTATAGCTGCCGCCAAAGGTGTGCTGGTGGTCAACGCAGCGGGGAATATGGGCAATAACGAAAAATGGCGTATTGTGGTTACCCCTGCCGATGCAGACAGCGTGCTTACCGTGGGTGCCCTGGAACATCCTTCCATGCTGCGGGCAGCCTATAGTTCGCTGGGTCCCACTGCCGACGGCAGGCGCAAGCCCAATGTGAGTGCGTTGGGCAATGTGCTGGCAGCCAACAGAAGAGCCATCACCCAAGCCAGTGGAACATCGTTTGCCAGCCCCCAGGTCACCGCTTTTGCCGCTTGCCTCTGGCAAATGCATCCTTCCTGGACAAATATGCAGTTATTCAGGGCCATCGAGCGCAGCGGCACCCTGTTCCCATACTACGATTATGCCCATGGGTACGGCAGGCCGCAGGCATCCTATTTCTTCCGTGACCCCACATCCTTCGTATCACCAACATTTGACATCAGCCAGCACAATGACTCACTTTACATCGTGCTCCGAAAAACCATCCACACCAAGGGGGAAAAGGGAACGCAGAACCGGGGAAATGAATACCTTTACTACCAGGTTAAAAATGCTGCCGGACGGATAGAAAAATATGCAGTCATCGACCTGGAGGAGGCCAATCAAATGGTGATCGGGAAAAGGGATCTTCCGGATGGACACATCCTGCTGGTGCACTTCAGGGGCTACACCTCGTCTCATTCTCTCAGGTAAGCGCCACGCCCCGGGAGCATATCTTAAAAGGGGCCCGCAAGAATGATGGTCCGGTTGCCGGCGTGCTTAAATGGAAAACTTATGTACACCAGGAGTGGGTATTTGCTGATCATCCTTTCTTTGTTCATTCTGCTTGCCATGGGACACCAGTCGCATGCACAACGGGTGGTGATACTGGAAGACCTCCGGGAAGGGCCGGAAGACCCTGATTTTGGCATGAACAGGCGGCACTACAGGCACTCGTTTTTGAGACTGCACTTTGTTGCCGGACCACCCGATGCCACGGGTGCCGAAGTGATCTACGGCCGTTCGCGCAGCCTGGAATATGGCTACCGCTATAAAAGAAAATTTTCGGAAGTATTCTCAGCAGGTGCTGAGCTCTCTTTCAGACGCACCGCCTTCCATATGGAGCAGTACGAGGGCAAAACGGTTCCCGATACCGTCCTTTACGACCGTCAGAAGCTGGTCTTCCTGAATGTGGGAGGGGGCCTGTACAAGCGCATCAATGTGGGGCAGCGGGGTGATTACATTGGTCGCTTCCTGGACCTGGGCGCTTATGGCGGATGGAACTTTCACACAAGGCACGTGAGCCACTTTGAAAACGACCTGGATGAGCGCGTCCGGGTCAGGCGTTCGGGATTGGATTACCCCGCGCCATTTGAGTATGGAGTCATGGCCAGGGTGGGTTTAAATAACTTTGTGCTGAAGGGGACCTGGCGCATCAGCGATTTGTTTAAATCCTCTGCTGAACTCTCCGAGCTGCCAAGGCTTAGCATCGGGCTCGAAGTGGGCCTGCACCCTTTTTAGCCTTCCGGCTTTTTTTCCACCAGCATCAGGCCGTCGCGGAATGGAAGGAGCAGGTGATTCACCCCCTTGTGCTGCCGGATATATTGATTGAAGGCTGACACGCCTGCCGTTTCCTCATCATGCCTGGTTTCGGGCTCCAGCACCTTTCCGCTCCACAGGGCATTGTCCGCTATCACCACCCCACCGGGGGACATCATGGGATAAATCATCTCAAAGTACCGGACATAATTTGCCTTGTCGGCATCGATGAACACCAGCTGGAAGGGGCCCTCCATACCTGGTAAAACATCCAGTGCCTCGCCGGTGTGTTGCACGATCTGGTGCTCGAAACCAGCCTCCCTGATGTATTTTGCAGCAAACTCTTCCAGTTCCGCATTGTGGTCAATGGTATGCAATACGCCGTCAACCCCTAAACCCTCGGCAAGGCAAATGGCTGAATAAGCCGTGTAGGTGCCTATTTCCAGGATACGCTTTGGCTTAATCAAACGGCTTATAAAGGCAAGAAAACGGCCCTGCAGGTGTCCCGAAAGCATCCTGGCGCGCAAGACGCTGGCATGCGTGTCGCGGTTAAGCTGCTGCAGGACCCTGGGCTCGGGACTGCTGAACTGGCGGGCATACGCTTCAATCTTCTCGTCAATAAACACCATCCTTGTATGTGTTTAAGCAGGGTTAAACAACTTGATCAGGCATATAGGTCAACACACTAATCTGTGAGGGGTCGAACACCTCGTTGGCTGCTTCCAGCAGGTCAGACTGGCTGACAGCTTCTATGCGCTCCGCGATCTCAGCCAGGGGTTCAACCCGGTCCAGGTGAAGCACCTGTTTGCCGATCAGCATCATTTCATTGAGCATTGACTCATTGGCGATGTGCATCTGTCCGCACAACTGGTTTTTGGCTCTCCTCATCTGAACCTCACCCAGCCTGTTATGGCGGAGGCGTGTGAGCTCTTTGGTGATCAGTACATGGGTCTTCTCCAGGTAGGCCGGGTCGGTTCCAAAATAGATGTTGATCACCCCTGAGTCTGAATAAGCCTGGTACAGGCTTTCAATGGTGTAGCAGAAACCATGCTTTTCCCGCACCGCCATGTTCAGCCTGGATGTCATCTGGGGCCCCCCAAGGATGTTGTTTAGCAGCGACAGGCAGGTGCGGCCTGCATGGGACATGCTGTAGGCATTATTGCCCATCACACAGTGGGCCTGGTGATTTTTTCTGTCCACCGTCCGAACCAGAGGCCGGTAGCCTGAATGGGCTTGCCGCCGTTTTTGCTTTGAGCGCCGTGGAAATGCGCCGAAATGTTTTTCAGCCATCCTGATGAACAGATCAAAAGAAAGGTTGCCAACCGAACAGATGACCATTTCTTCCGTGGCGTAATTGCCCTCAATAAAATCTGTGATCATTGGCCGGTCGAATGAGGCCAGGTGCAGGGGGGTACCCAAAATATTCCTTCCAAGGGGGTGTCCGTTGAAAACAATTTCATCAAAATCGTCCAGTATCTGTTCGGAGGGGTTATCCTTCCATGCATTGATCTCGTCCAGGATGATCTCTTTCTCTTTCAGCAGCTCTTTTTGCGGGAAGGTGGAATGAAACAATATGTCGGCCACCACGTCAAACCAGCGCTCGTAGTGCAAGGGCATGAATGACCCGTATATGCATGTCTCCTCCTTGGAAGTATAGGCATTGATCTCTCCCCCCACATTTTCCATGTGGCTCAGGATGTGAAAGGCTTTTCTCTGGGAGGTCCCTTTGAAAATCAAATGCTCGATGAAGTGTGCCAGACCCTGTTCTCTCTCCTCTTCGTCGCGTGATCCGGCATTGATCATCAGTCCGCAATGGGCAACGGGTCCCCCGATCTGTCTGTGGATAAGCCGGATGCCATTGGACAGGCGATGCCGTAGGTACATTATCTCTTTCTTGAGGTGAATTTCATGGGATAACTTGCTGCCACCTGCCCCTGCATGATATTGGCCAGTCTTTTACGAAGCAGCCGTTTTTTGAGGGGAGAGAAGTGGTCGACCATCAGAATCCCCTCAATGTGGTCGTATTCGTGCTGTATGATGCGTGCCTTTAGTCCGCTGAAGCTCTCCTCGAAGCGTTCAAAGTGCTCATCCTGGTAACGCATCCTGATGGTGGGCTGCCTGCGGATATCCTCGCGCAGCTCGGGAAAGCTCAGGCAGCCCTCATTGAACAGCCATGGCTGACCCGATTGTTCCAGGATCTCTGGGTTGATAAAGACCTGTTTAAACTCACTGAGTCCTGGCTCTTCATCGGCAAAAGGCCTGGCATCGATCACAAACAGACGAATGGCCTGTCCAACCTGGGGTGCAGCCAGCCCCACGCCCTGGGCCTTATACATGGTCTCCCACATGTCCTCTATCAACTGCGGGAGTCCGGGATGTTCCGGCTCAATGAAGCGGGCCTTTTCCCTCAACACCGGGTCACCATAAGCCAGGATTGGTAAAATGCTCATGATTCACTGCTCTTTGAACGTTTTTCAAGATAGTACTGCAGGATGATGGTGGCGCTGATGGTGTCCACCAGGGCTTTGTTCTGCCGGGCCTTTTTCTTTAAGCCGGCATCGATCATGGCCTGCATGGCCATTTGCGAGGTGAATCGCTCATCCATTCTTTCAACGGGAATACCGGGAAATTGTTTGCGCAGGTGTTTGACAAAGGGCTCAATGTACCTGGATGCTTCTGAGGCCCGGTTCTGCATGTCAAACGGCTCTCCCACAACAAAACAATCCACTTTCTCACGGGAACAATACTCTTTCAGGAAGGCGATCACATCCTTTGAATGAACCGTTCCCAGTCCCCCGGCAATGATCTGATCCTGGTCGGTGACCGCCAGGCCCACACGTTTCCTGCCATAATCGATGGCAACGATCCTACCCATCTGTTTTTTTGCAAAGATAATCAATCGTGGCAATGACCGGAGCATTTGCAACCACTGCCCTGGCAGCCGGATATGGGGGGGAAAGGTTTGGTGGGGGCCTTTGCAGACCTTCACAAGAGTGTGTGAAGCGCGGTGAAATAATTCTATCTTTGTCGGGTCATAGCTTGGATCATTATTTTAGTTTGTACAGGATGGATTCTTTGAGGCAAAGCATTGAGTCGGCATGGAGCGATCGCTCCCTTTTGGATGATGCGGCTGTCAGGCGGGACATAGATTCGGTCATTTCCCTGCTCGACAATGGCCGTATCCGTGTGGCAGAGCCTTCCGGCGATGGCTGGAGGGTGAACGAGTGGATAAAAAAAGCGGTCATACTTTATTTTCCACTGCGTCGAATGGAAACGGTAGAGGTGGGTCCTTTTGAATTCCACGATAAGATCCCTTTGAAAAAGGGTTTCCGGCAAATGGGTGTCAGGGTCGTACCCCACGCCATCGCACGCTATGGAGCCCACCTGGCCAAAGATGTGGTGATGATGCCCTCTTATGTCAACATTGGCGCCTGGGTGGACGAAGGAACAATGGTTGATACCTGGGCGACGGTTGGCAGCTGTGCGCAGATAGGCAAAGGGGTTCATCTGAGTGGCGGTGTGGGTATCGGTGGCGTGCTCGAGCCGGTGCAGGCTGCACCGGTTATTATTGAAGATCATTGCTTTATCGGCTCACGATGTATCGTGGTGGAAGGCGTCCGCGTAAGCAGGGAGGCTGTGCTGGGTGCCAATGTGGTGTTGACCGCCTCAACGCGGATCATCGATGTGAGAGGGAAGCAGCCAGTAGAATACCAGGCTTTTGTGCCTCCCCGCTCAGTGGTGATACCGGGCAGCATGCCCAAGGACTTTCCTGCGGGAAGATACCAGGTCCCCTGTGCCCTGATCATCGGTGAGCGAAGTGAAAGCACAGACCGTAAAACCAGTCTGAACGAAGCCTTGCGCCAGCACCAGGTGGCAGTATAGCAGGGGCACTTTCAGACCCATTGCCCATAGTCGTTTCCAAATACCCGTTGTCATGCCTCGTATATCGGGAGTTGTCATCGCCTACAATGAGGAGCAATACATTGGCCAGTGTCTTGAATCCCTGAAAAGGGTGGTTGATGAGATTGTCGTGGTGGACTCCGGTTCTGCCGACAGGACAGCCGAGATCAGCCGGTCCATGGGGGTGGTCTGCATTACACAGCCCTTCCTGGGTTACATCGAACAGAAGAATTTTGCCCTGGCGCAGGCCACATACGATCATGTGCTTTCGCTGGATGCCGATGAAATGCTGTCGGACGAGCTGGCAGAGGCGATCCTGGCAGTCAAGGATTCGTGGTCCCATGATGCCTATTGCTTCAACCGGCTGAATCGCTTCTGCGGCCAGTGGCTGAGGTATACCAACTTTTACCCGGACAGGAAGCTCAGGTTGTGGGACAGACGGAAAGGCCGCTGGGGCGGGGTGAATCCGCATGATAAGGTGGTGATGCAAAAAGGGGCCAGTGTGGCCAGATTGCCAGGCGACCTGCTTCACTACATGTGTGACTCTTATGAAGAGCACCTGGACACCATCAATCGGTTTAGCACCATCGCAGCGAAGGAGGCATTTAAACGGGGCATTGGTTGCTCAGCCTGGAAAGTGCTGTACAAGACCTGCTGGCGTTTTATCCAGCATTACGTGGTCAAGGCCGGTTTTTTAATGGGCTACACAGGCTTTGTAGTGAGCTACCAGGATGCCTTTCACTGTTTCCAGAAGTACGCCAGGCTAAGGCATTTGATCAAGAACAGTGGCCAGTCTGCGAAACAAAGCCAGGCAGATGGTTTGGCACAGGAATTGAACAAAAACCAAAGGGGACTGTAAATAGTTTGTTAAACGGTTTAATTCTGTTTTTTTATGTCGGATGACCAGGATATAAAAAATGCGGTGGATGTAAAAAGTGCAGTGGATGTATTGCGGGCAGGGGGTAACCTCTTATATCCCACAGATACCATTTGGGGCATCGGCTGTGATGCCACCAACCCGAAAGCAGTGGAAAAAGTGTACCGCATCAAGGAGCGTGTAAGGGAGAAATCCCTCATCATCCTGGTGGAAGACCTGGATATGCTGCGCCGGTTTGTGGCTGATGTTCCCGAGATTGCCATCGAATTGATGGCCAGTGTTCCCGATCCGCTGACAATCATCTATCCCTCAGCACGAAACTTGCCAAAAAACGTACTGGCCGAAGACGGCAGTATCGCCATCCGTGTTCCGCGACATGCTTTTTGCCAGCAGATGCTGCGCGAGTTTGGCAGGCCCGTCACCTCCACCTCTGCCAACCTGACAGGGTCACCCAACCCTTTCTCTTTCAGCAGTATCGCAGACCCCATCAGGGAAGCTGTTAACC
>SKNE01000210.1 GCA_007120675.1 Bacteroidales bacterium | reverse complement strand
GTGCTGGTGATTACGGGCAATGTGTTTGACCAGGAGGAAAAAAAACTGATCGAGGCGTTCAAAAGGCAGGATGTACCGTTTGTGGTTTTTCACAACAAGTCGGACGAGGTGGCACTGGATCAGCAGCTTAGCCAGCACATCAGCAGCACATACGGTGCACCGGTGATCGCCTTTTGTGCCCTTCGGCCCGATAACCTGGATGAAGCCATCGCATTGCTCCGCGCCACCATGCCCGAAACAGCCTACCGCAAGCGATCCCTGCTGGGCGACCTGCTGCAATACGGCGACCTGGTGGTCCTGATCACCCCGATCGACAGTGAAGCACCGGAGGGACGACTGATCCTGCCCCAGGTGCAGGCCATTCGCGACATCATCGACAACGATTGTATCGCTGTGGTGGTCAAGGAAAAGGAAGTGGATGCCCTGATGAGGAAGCTGCAGCCAAGACCCAGCCTGGTGATCACCGATTCACAGGTGTTTTTGCGCGCCGATGCATCCATACCCCGTGACATTCCGCTGACCAGCTTCAGCATCATGCTGGCGAGGCATAAGGGCGATTTCGAACACTACCTGAGGGGCACACCCAGAATAGGTGAACTTCAGGATGGCGACCGGGTTTTACTACTGGAGTCCTGCACCCACCACGTGGCCTGCGACGACATAGGCCGGGTCAAGATTCCCCGCTGGATGAGCCAGTATACAGGTAAGAAGCTGGCCTACGATGTGGTAGCCGGTCTCGGGGACCTGCCGCGTCCCATCCGGGATTATGCACTGGTGGTTCAGTGCGGTGGATGCATGATCACCAGAAAGCAGATCAAAAGCCGCCTGGCACCGGCCATAGAGGCGGGCGTGCCCGTCACCAATTACGGCATGGCCATCGCCTGGATGCACGGTATCTACAAGCGGGCGGTGGCACCCTTTGTCAAACTGCAACAGGGTGCCGATCACTATTTATAGGCTCCTGTGCCTTAACCATTAGATAATCATGTCAGTGAATATACAGACCATTCTGGACCAGGCCAGCTTCTCCCGTGAAGACCTGGCCCTCCTGCTGAAGACCGGTGAGGAGGAACGTAAATTGTTGTTTGCCAAGGCTGCAGAAGTCAAGGAGGATTATGTGGGCAAGAAGGTGTATTACCGGGGACTGGTCGAGTACTCCAACTTATGCGGCAAAAACTGCCTGTACTGCGGGATCAGGGCCGGCAATAAAAAGGCCCGGCGCTATGAGGTGACCGAAGAAGAGGTGCTGGAGGCTGCACGATATGCCTGGGAGAACAAATTCGGCAGTGTGGTCATACAGGCCGGTGAGCGCAGCGGCAAGGATTATGTCCGCCGAATTGAACGCTTGCTGCGTCAAATCAAGCAGATGAGCAACGGGGAGCTGGGCATTACCCTGTCGCTGGGAGAACAAAGCGAAGAGACCTACCGAAGGTGGTTCGAGGCAGGGGCGCACCGTTACCTGCTGCGCATCGAGGTGTCCAACCCGGATCTCTACCATAAGTACCATCCACGCAATAAAGCCCACAACTACCAGGCCCGCCTGGACTCCCTTTTCCTGCTCAGGAAGCTCGGATACCAGGTGGGGACAGGGGTGATGATCGGGCTTCCCTTCCAGTCGGTTGAAGACCTGGCAGATGACCTCATGTTTTTTAAGGAGTATGATATCGACATGGTGGGCATGGGCCCCTACATTGAGCATGAGGACACACCCATGTACCAATACAGGGACCAGCTTTTGCCCAAGATGGAACGCTTTTACCTGAGCCTTAAAATGGTGGCCACATTGCGCATCCTCATGAAGGACATCAATATCGCCGCCACAACAGCCATGCAGGCCATTGACCCAATGGGACGGGAAAAGTCCATTAAGGTGGGGGCGAACATCATCATGCCCAACCTGACCCCGTCCAGGTACAGGGAAGACTACCTGCTTTACGAGGACAAGCCCTGTACCGATGAGGATGCAGAGGAGTGCAAGCGCTGCCTGGAGGCCCGGATCCACATGGCCGGCGCCGAGATCGGCTATGGTGAATGGGGTGATTCAAAACATTTTGCCAGGAGAAAGAAGCAATGAGCAAAAAAAACTTCACTTCAGGGGCACTGGAGGTGAACCTGGCCGAAACGCGGCCGGCCGAAATTGTCATCCCAAAAGAACAGCAAGACTTCCTCAAGCTTTCATCCGGGCACTGGGGGATCCATCAACGCACCAGGGCCTTTCTTGAAGAGCTTAACCACCCTTACGCCAATCACCGTATCATTGCTGACGAGTACCGGAAGATATTGCTGGGTGACCGCTGGCTGTATGAAGCCGGTGAGGACCCCGGCAGGCACCTCCTGTTTTTGCTGGACATCGCAGCAGACCTCTTCAGCCTGCCCATCAGCGATGCGGATGCCGGCCAGCTGCTGCGGACCTACCTGGAATTTTTTGCCGGTGTGGGGGTTGAAAAGGAAGATGAGGCAGGCAGACTGATTGATCACCTTTTCAAGGTACTCGATCTGTTGATGGAAAAGCGGCCTGGACTCCTGGTGGTACATGCCGACCTGCTCAAGAAACACCTGAAAACCATTGCATCCAGTGAAAAATACAGCCAAAGGCTAAGCGGTCTGCTGAAAGCATTGCTGGCTGAAAGCATCAAAACATGGCGAAAAAACAGCCATACCGATGAATGGTTTGCCAACAACGGGGGGCTTTTCTCCAGGGATTACAGCAACATACTAAGGGAGACAGGCAGGGAGTTCTTCGACCGGCAGGAGGAAATGCTCGCCCGCTCCGGGTCATGGGAGGACATATCTAATAATGTATTGTTTTACAATGAAGTAGCCTTACACTTCAAATCCTTTATTGACCAGTTCAAGAAGCACATCGAGCGTTTCTACTATATCCTCTACCTGCTTCAGCTGCCCGGCATGGCTTCCCACAGTACCCAGCTCCTTTGGGAGTTAAACAAGGTTCTGCGGAATATCCGCAGCGAGCTGGACAATGAGCGCTTCTCCACCTTTCTCGACAATATATTCTCCCTGTTCCAGGAATTGAAACAAGGGTATATGTCCACGGTGCTCGACTGCATACTGACGCTGGGCAAAGAGGTGATTGAGGTGAAAGAGCGCAGGGTGATCAGCCAGTTTGAAAACAAGCTCATTGAACTGGGATTTGTGGGGCCGGGAGCAGTGCATATCCAGGAAAGCTGGCAGATGAAAATCGACCCAAACCACCTGAAAAATATCAGGGTATGGCTTGAGCTCATCATGCATGCCCCTTACACCTTCCGGAAACTTTTGTCAGCCCTTATCGTGAACCTGCGGCTGGGTGGTATCTTTATTTTTGACACCGACCTGTTTCAACGCGACATCAGCCGCCTGCTCAATAGCGACATCTCGCCCCTTTACAAGCAGATCAAACAGCTCACGCGCATTTTTCCGGTCTATTTCAACGAGATAGGCGCAGAAGGCGAACTCCGCGATGTGACCACGGTGATGGATGAGATCTCAGGGAGGCAGGACAAGCTCATCCATTTCCTGCGTAAGCAGATACATATTGAAGGGAATAATACGCACATACAGCTCTGTAAACAGATTTTCCTTTACTGGTCAGACGGAGACAGGGAGCACCTGAAGGAAATGGTTCCCACCGAAGTGTTGGAGCAGCTGGACGTAGCGGACAAGTGGTTTACGGGGGTGAACACCTTGCTCAACGAGTTAATCAGTCAAAGCCATCATGGTCCTTCTGACTTGTTGAAGCTCAGCGAGGAGCGCTTCAACAGGCTGTTGGACCAGGCCAGGCACGACAACCAGGATGACCGCAAGCGGCTGGGACTGCTCTTTACCCTCTACGCCCTCCTGCGGGAGAAATATTCATTCGACGTGACCGATATCAGCGCCGTTTTGAGGCGTTATCACTTCTTCCCGGAGGAGGATATCCAAAAGCTGGAAAACCACTTGTCGGCAGCGGATAGCGACTCCAGCCTGGAGCTGATCTTTTCGTTTATGGAGAAGCTGAACCAGGTCATATTTGATTCTGCCTACAGTGAAGGATGGGAGAGCATATACCATAAGCGGCACATTGCATTTGGCATCCCCTCTATGTATGGTCAGTACAGGGAGGATAAGTTTGAAGCCCTCGGCTTGATATTTCGCCTGGAGAGGCTGGCTGCCTCGCTGATGGAGGAAAAGGCCTATGCCAGCCACGCTGAATACGTCACGGCCCGCTCACTAAAAGCCTCCCTGGGTATCCTCCACCTTTTCAGACGGGGACTGGAGCTTGACGGGATCACCAGCCAGGGGCTCGATGCCAACCTGGAGATGCTTCGCT
>SKNE01000029.1 GCA_007120675.1 Bacteroidales bacterium | reverse complement strand
TGTTGAGGTACTCCCTCATGGGGTCCGTTTCATCCAGTCCCAGGAGCTTCAGGTCACGCACCTGGAAGATGAAGGCAAGGGCCTCGGTGAAAGCGGTGTTGGGCACCCCGTTCATCATGTAGTAATCCACATCGTGCAGGCTGATGGTCTGCTCCACATTGTGTCCCAGCTCGTGGGCGGCGATATTGAACCCATTGTAGGTCATTCCCTCTGCGGCAATGCGCGTGCGCAGGTGGGAGTACTGGCTTCTCATCTGGGCACCCCAGGCGTGTCCCGCCCCACGGGCCCCTTCCACGACGATCTTCGAAGCGATCTCTTCAGCGCGTTCGGGGGTGTAGCCCAGCTTGACCAGCAAGTTGGGCAGGTCCTTCTCCAGTGCCTCCGCATCGGGATAGCGTTCGCGGGTGATGCGGTCCAGCTCCGACTCAGGGATGCCGCTGCGCGCCTTGAATCCGTCGTACCATATGTCAAAGGGCTGGAGTCCGCGTCCCAGCCGTTCCGAGATCAATGCACCCACCTCCTTGAGCACGGGGGCACTCACCAGTTCCACAAAGAGCGCTTCCACCTCGTCCATGCTCATCTCCAGGCCCTGGTCAAAGGCACGCTCTATGTAAGTGGGGTAATTGGGCGAATAGGCGTCGGCCTGGCGGCGCGACTGGAAATTGTCCAGCAGGTGCCGGTAACGCGTGTCGGGTTCGGGGCTGAAGTCAACTTCGGTGCCCTCCTGCCAGACCACATTGGTGTAAGGGTTCCATGTCAACTGGTCGTTGTTGATCACCTTTCCGGGGATGCTCTGGTCGATGATGCGCAGCATCACCTGGTAGATCATCTGCTGACGCTCCAGTCCCTCCTCGCTGCCATCGTAGTTGGCCTTCAGCTCGTCACGCAGTCCCCAGTGGGTAATGAGCCGCAGGTGGTCGGGAAAGATCTGTTCTCCCTGGTCGTTTCGCAGCTGACCCATGATCACATTGTATTCTGAGACGTAGTTGTCGGCATCTGTGCTGACACGGGAGATCTCCTGGTTGATGGCGGCGGGCACCCGCGAGGTGAAGACATCACCCATCCGGGCATGGGCCCACTCCAGCCGGCTCCACTCCCCGCCGAGCTGATTTTTCTCCGCCAGGGTAAAGAAGGGAAAGTTGAGGATGGTCAGAAAAGCGATCCGGTTCCTGTAGAAGTCCTCCGACAGGTGTGCGGCCGGCGCGTAGCTGCCAAAGAGGATGTCCACGCTTTGAATGGGACCCCAGTCCAGGTGCAGCGGCTTCATCAGCTCCAGGCTCATCTGGTTAAAGTGTCCCCATATATACTCGTAATTGCGCGACAGGGTTTTGAAGAGCTCCTGCCGGTCGCCGGGATCACCCACATACTGGTTCAGGCAAAAGTTCAGGAAGTCCTCCGTGGTTCCGTCATCGCTGCGCCACAGCGCGGCCACCTGGCTCACGCCGCGCTGGATCATGGCGGAGTGCTCCGCCCCGTGCTTCTCAATCAGTTGTTGGCTCACCGCATCGACGGTGGCCCCTGGAATAAATGACATATCGTTTCTGTTTTGTTGGTCGCCGCCTGCGCATCCAAAAAGGAAGAACAGGGCCGACAGGCTAATCAAAGAAATGAACTGTTTCATGGTGGCTTTTGTTTATGATGATGAATGGATTTTAAGGAGAATGCCAAAATTACGATTATTTGGCGAACCAGGCCCGGGGGCCAATTTTCTTCTTTGTGGCATAAGTCGTATATTTGTCGGAAATGAAAGAGATTCTGTGCCTTCCTGAGGCAGGAAGTGGAATGATTGCCTTTCACCCACTGTCCGGATGGCCTGTTGCCGTTCAATTTATTCACCCATAAAACATTTATAACCATGTCAAACTATCATGAACCTGCAGATGAGTTATCACAAGAGGCGCGAAACTTTTCCCGTGCACTCAACAGTATGAAAGAAGAGATCGAGGCGGTGGACTGGTACCATCAGCGAGTGGTCACCTCCAACGACCCTGAGCTGGCTGCCATCATGGCCCACAACCGTGACGAAGAGATTGAGCACGCCTGCATGACCCTGGAGTGGCTGCGCCGCAACATGCCCGGCTGGGACGAAGAGTTGCGCAACTGGCTCTTCAAGGAAGGGGACATCATGGGGGCCCACGGCCACGACCACGACGATCACGACGACCACGGTGGTGGTGGCGGTGATTCACTGGGTATTGGCAAGATCAAGAAGTAAGGACAAGGCCCTGTTTGCCTGCCAGGCGGGCAGTGCACCGACCGGGGCCCGGTCAAACAATTTACACAACAACAAAAAAACAAGGAGGATACAATGGATATTTTAAGAAAATCACTCGCCCCCATCACCACTGAGGCGTGGGAGGAAATCAACGACACGGCGGTGGACGTATTCACTTCGGTGCTTTCCGGCCGCAAGTTTCTGGATGTGGAAGGGCCCAAAGGGTGGAACTACGCTGCCCTGTCCACCGGACGCATCAATGTGCCTGCAGCCCAAAAGGGCAAGGTGAAGTACGGAATCAACCAGGTGTTGCCGCTGGTGGAGGTCCGCATCCCGTTCGAGCTGAACATATGGGAGCTGGACAACGTGGCCAGGGGTGCAGAGGACATCGACCTGGACGCACTGGAAGACGCCGCGCGCGAGGTCGCACAATTTGAAGAGAAAGCCATCTACGAAGGGTTCAAGGCAGCCGGTATCACCGGACTAAAAAACAGTTCCGACTACGACCCCATCCCATTTCCCGACGCGGCAGAGGATATCCTGACCGCTGTCTCGCTGGGGGTGTCGCAGATGAAAACAGCCGCCATTGAGGGCCCTTATTCCCTGGTTCTGAACACGGAGCGCTGGCAGAAGGTGAACTCCTTCATCCGGGGCTATCCCCTGCGCAAGCAGCTGGAGAACCTCCTGGGCGGGAGCATCATCCTCGCACCCTATGTGAAAGAGAGCTTCCTGGTGTCGGAGCGCGGCGGCGATTTCCGCCTGGTGCTGGGACAGGATCTGTCCATCGGCTATGAGTCGCACAACAACAAGAGCGTACAGCTTTACTTCACCGAGTCGTTCACCTTCCAGGTGATCGATCCCGCTGCGGTTATCGTAATGAAGTAAGCAGGCCGCGGATCTGTATGGCGCAGCAGCAGCCAAACCGTGAACGGGGACCGTCCGGTGCTTCTGCGCCTGGATGGCCGGCGATCCGGCCCCTGCAGTGACCCGCCAGGGCTGAGCGCCATACCTTTAATATATTGTAGTGAATTCAAAGGGGAGGGACCGGGAGGTCCCTCCCTGCGTTGTGCCCTATCGCTTGATGATCCGCTCCACACCGGCCCTGTTGCCGCAGATGACCCGGACGAAATAAAGTCCGGACTGTTGTGCACCCAGGTCGAGCAGGTGTTCACTTACCCCGGGCAATGATTTACTCATGACAACTTCACCCAGCACATCATAAATCAACAGCTGCAACGGGCCCGATTCGCAAACTTCATCCAGCACAAGGGTGAAGCGACCCTGGGTGGGGTTGGGGTAAAGTGTAAAGTGGTGTGATTCCCCTTTGGGGTCCATTTCGTAGACCCGGACGGGAGACGAATCGTCCTCGCTCAATGATCCATCGGCCAGGGGCTCCGATTTGGTGCAATAGGTTCCGTCGCTCGTGATGTAAGCGTGGAGGCTTCCCCCATGCTCCACGGTCGTTCCCGGCAGCATCAGGATGCTCTCCCCGGCAATCAGTGTCACGCTCGCTCCCGGTTCGACAGTGAACAATGTTTCCATTCCCGCCAGGACAATCTGCTCGCTGGCATTAAAACACAACTGGTCTCCGTCTGCAAATGTGCCAGACAGGCTAATGTTGGCCGGTATACCGGCATCCGTTACAGTGATCTGGAAGGAGCACCCGATACTTTCCCCGCTTTGCAGCTCATAGGTGTACTGGATCGTGTGCTCCCCGGTTCCGGCTGCTTCGGGATAAAACATGTTGTTCTCAACGCCCGGACCGCTGTATGTGCCGCCCTCCGGTGTCGCCCCGCTCAGAACAAAAGCCGGTGCACTAATGGGAACTTCCATGTCATCCGGACACTCTGCAAACTCTCCGAAAATACTCACCACCCCTGCAATTGTCTCATGTGGCAGTCCCTGCGCAAGTTCATCGGACAGTTCGGTATCCTCCAGGACCAATTCGTAATTGCCCGGCGGGCCGTCTGCCACCAGTACAAATGACAACACAGGGCCACTATTGCCGAGAAAGGGATTACTGAATAATGAAAAAGCAAAAATGCGCAATACGTTGTCATCAACAATTACAGCACTTGGAAAATGATCCGTGGCCCTTGAGTAGTCC
>SKNE01000085.1 GCA_007120675.1 Bacteroidales bacterium | reverse complement strand
TTACCGGATATCCAAAAAAAACAGCACGAAGCCCGCCATCAGCAATGAACAAATAATGCAATGAACAATTAATATTGAATAAGGAAGCAGAAACCCTGCAGCGAGTAAATAGAAACTGAGAGCCAATGGACAAAGAACAGAGTAACGTGAACAAACATATGCGCAGCGCACCGCAGCGCGAACAAAAAACACTGAAAAGCAGTGTATCGCAGATAAGCAACAAGGAGCTTTGGTGGAAGGGGAAGAATCGAACAATTGGCAAATTACTTCTGCCGCTGATCATGGCATTTACCCTTACGACCCAGGCCAGGGATTTTCAAATGAGCGCCCTGGATATCAGTATCTGGCTACAGCCTGATGGCTCCATGATTGTCCAGGAGGACAGGGAATTCACATTCCAGGGGAGTTATTCGGAGGTCTATCGTACCTTCCCGCTGGATGGACAGGCCCGCTTTGACGATTTCAGCGTGTACGAAGATGGCAGGCCTTATGCGCGGGATGAGAGCGGTGAGCCGGGGACTTTCTGGGTGGTGGATAAACGAGACGAACGGGAACTTCAACTGTTTTTTTCCGCCCGCGATACCACGCGCACCTTCAGCATCCGTTTCACTGCCCGGGGTGCCGTTCAAGGCTACGAGGATGCTGCCCTCTTATACTATCAGCTCATTTCGGATGAATGGACAAAACCCATTCATGACATAAGAGCGTCCATAACACCGCCCGCCGGACTGGATCCCGGAGAAACCGCACATTGGGTGCATGGCTCCCTGGAGGCGACCTCACGGATCACCGGGGATGGGACCATTGAAGTTGAACTGGGAAGGCTCCCTGCAAGACAATACCTGGAGATCAGGGCCCTGTATCCGCCTGGGCTGTTTGAAGGACTGCCTGTGCAATCTGGATATATCATTCCCCCGACGCGGGAGGAGGCCGAGGCACTGGTGGAAGAGGCCAATCGGCTGCGCCAGGAGGAGATGGAGCGCCGTGAACGCAGGAAACAACGGCATGCTGCAGGAAGACCGGTGGCCATGCTCATGAGCCTGCTGATTGTGGGTTTCTGGATATGGCTTTTCAGGACCTACAGGAAGCGCCCGCAACTTAGCCAGGAAGCTGTTGCTTCTTCCGGTCTGCCCGAGAAAGACAGACCTGCCCTGGTAAACTACCTGCTTAATTCTTCCTTCCTGAACGGCAATGCCCTGGTGGCAACCATGTTTCACCTGGCATACCGGGGCTTCTTCAAAATACGTGAAGAGGGAAAAGAAGTAAAAGTCCTGGGCTTTTCACCCAAAATCAGCAACAACATACTGGAGCTGGACAGAAGCTTTTGGGAAGAGAACAAAAGCAGCCTGCTCCCTTACGAAGCCATCCTGATGGAGTTTTTCTTTGAGCGACTCCTCGGGAAGGTGGATCGGCTGCCCATGCGGAAACTCAGCCAACATCGCCATAAGACGCATGGCTTCTTTTCCAAATGGAAAAAGGCGGTGGCCGGGGAAGCAAAAAAGAAGGAGTGGTTTGACCAGGGAAGCAAAAGGGGCCGGAACATTGGACTGATTGCGGGCTTCCTGTCTTTCCTTTTGATGATCGGATTAAGTGCTGTTCTGGGACCCTGGCTGCTGCTTCCTGCGGGAGTGGCCCTGGCAGCCCTCTTGGCTTCTTTTTTCATTTACCAGCGCACGGAAGAAGGTGAACTGCGCTACCGGCAGTGGAAGTCACTGAAGCAATACCTGCGGCGGCACCAATTTGAATCCAGGATGCAGGACCTGGAAGCCGAAACGGTGAACGAGTACCTGATTTATGGCCTGGCCCTTGGCCTTGGGCCAAAATACTTCAAACGATTGAGCCGCTCAATGGAGTCGGCAGGACACACCCACTACATCCCATGGATCATACTGTATCAAAGCAGCATGGGCGATTTCAGCAAGACCATCAACCAGGTGATCACCAGCACCGGATCGGCCATGAGTTCGGCCACCGGGGCCGGGGGCGGTGGAACGATGGGTGGGGGTGGTGGTGCTGCCTCCGGCGGGGGTGGAGCCCGGTGAGCGTCCTGCATTCGTTAAGGGTGGAGCCCACTGAGCACGCGGCCTGCCAACTTGATGGGACCCGCTGGGTGCGCTGCATGGAATGAACCGGCCATTGTTCACAAAACGAAAAAACGGCAGTCAAAGCAGATACCCAATCCCAGCGGTGGGATCTGACTCGCTGAGCCTACGGGACAAAGTCCGCCAGACCTTCCGAACCCCGGCCTGCTGACCGCACACCGTCCAGCCCGTCGAGAAGACTATTCCTCCTCAACAGCCACAGGGTGAGCCGTATGCACATCGCGGGGCTCTTTTACCAGGGCCCAGGCGATGGCGGAGATACCCACTGTGAGGGCACAGACGATGAAGATCACCCCCTTGTTCTCTGCCTCATCCACCAATTCACCTACGCCGAAGCTGGAAACGAACTGGGGCAGCACGACGGAAAGGTTAAACAAACCCATGTACAGTCCCATGCGCGACTGACTGATCTTTTGCGACATGATCGCAAAGGGGAGGCTGATGGTGGCAGCCCAGCCGATGCCCACAAGCGCCATGAGCAGGTATATGGCCAGGGGCGAATAGCCAAAGAACAAGATACTCAGGTAGGCCAGCGACATGCTCGCAATGCACAAGGCGTGCGTGCGCACCCGGCCGTATCGTGCCGCAAGCGGCTCAAGGAACAAAACCGGTATGATGGCAGCCACCAGGTTCAGTGAGAAAAAGCTCCAGTTGACTATGCGCCCTATGGTGTCGGCGATCTGCTGGTTGGCTACCTCCAGGTCGGCCTGATCCGGCACCAGGGCAGGGTCTACGCCCGCAAGCTCCGGCACGCGGTAACGCACAAAAGCAAAGAGATAGATGAACATGGTCTGTACACCGATCCAGGTCCATGAGTGGGCAGCCAGCACTTTCCGGAAGCCAATCAGGCCGTCCCTTTCCCTGGACCTCCCGTCCTCCTTGCGGCTGAGTGTGTAGACCATCACCACGGCCGTCACCAGAAGGCAGAAAATCTCAAAACCGTAATTGGGAATCTGGGGGATGCCTCCCAGGCGGACTCCAAAACCGTAGATGGCGTAAAGCAAAAAGCCCCACAGGGGCAATATGGTTTTCATGATTTCGATGAAGGAGGCCTCGTTGCGTCCTTTCTGGCGGACAACCTTTTCGGGTTCATCATCGATATCGGCCTGGCCATAACGTCCCAGCCGGCGCGGTTCCTTGATGAAGAATGGAGGCAGTACCGAAAAAAGAAAGACCAGGATCACACCGAAATAGATCAGCACATAATTGTCCCAAACGGCACCGATGAGGTAAGCCAGGACGCCAAAGGAGCCGGATACGGTTTGCATCCAGGTGTAACCTTTCGTTCTTGGTCTCCCCTCAGGGGTCACATCAGCGATGATGGCCCTGGTGGGGTTGAAGCTGACATTGATGGCCAGGTCGATGGTGAGAGACACCACGATGGCGATGCCCAGCACCCCTTCGAAACCCATCCCTGCCTGTATCACGCCGATGTTTGGAAGGGCCAGGAGACCCAGGGCGGCCAGAACCCCGCCAATCCAGATGAAAGCACGCCGGCGCCCGTTCCATATCCACACATTGTCGCTAATGATCCCCACGATCACCTGGCCTATGATGCCAGCCAGCGGACCGGTGGCCCATACCAGTCCGATGTCACGGATCTCCAGACCATACTTGGTGCTCAGCAGCCAGCTCAGGGCGGCGATCTGAACGGCCAGCCCAAAACCCATGGCCGTGGCTGGCAGGCTTAAGAGCGCATAAAACGAATTGCTTAGTTTTCTTTGAAAGGCTAACATAAACGTGCGGTTTTGTTGAAGGCAATAAAAGTACAAAAAAAGGCTTTCCAATATGTTTCGCTGGAAAGCATTATTTTTGCTAATCTAAAGGCAGTGACATGATGTGGTCCGGCACCCTTCTTTTTGGCATCAGCGGCGGGGAGATCCTTATCCTCCTTTTGCTTGTGCTGATTCTCTTCGGGCCGAAGAAAATTCCCGAGATCGCGCGCATGGTGGGGCGGGGCATGAATGAGGTGAAGAAGGTGCAACGGGAGATCAATTCGGAGATTCACCGTTATTCCTCCGAGATAGAGGAAGAAACACGAAAAATGGCCCCGGACCGCCAGGGAAAGGAGGGGACTGAGTCGTCAAAAGAGATGACATCAGCCGGCCAGGCCGGAACAGGCGACAGGGAAGCAGACCACCCAAAACCCGGCGTGCAGCCGGAGCATGGTAAGGCAGACAAAGGCCAGCCAACCACTCCCTCCCATGAGAATAAACCAGGCGGGCCACCTGGAGGGGAGAAGCC
>SKNE01000023.1 GCA_007120675.1 Bacteroidales bacterium | reverse complement strand
TGTTCGTGGGTGCCAGGGGACGCATGGAGATGAAGAAGGTGCCACAGGCCGGCTTTCACATCATAGGGCTCGACATCATGGGACTGCGACGCAGCCTCCACTGGCAGAACGTTCTCCTCCCATGGAAGCTGTTGAAAAGTGTGTCGGGGGCCAAACAGGTGGTCAAACGCTTCAGGCCCGACGTGGTCATTGGGGTTGGCGGCTATGCCAGCGGACCCCTGCTGTGGGCCGCCAGCAGGCAAAAGCGGCCCATCGTGATCCAGGAGCAAAACTCCTTCCCCGGACTCACCAACAGGATCCTGGGGAAAAAGGCAGCCATGATATGTGTCGCCTACGAAGGGATGGAACGCTATTTCCCGGCAGGGAAAATCTATCTCACGGGCAATCCAGTCCGCCAGGAAGTGGTGCGGATCGCCTCCAAACGGGAAGAGGCCATGGCGTTCTTTGGCCTGGATGCACACAGACCAGTCCTCTTTGTTACCGGCGGCAGCCTGGGCGCAAGGAGCATCAACGAGGCGGTGAAGGAAAACCTGCCACTGCTTTTGGAAAAAGGGGTACAGCTCATCTGGCAAAGCGGAACGGTCTATCATGAACAAGCCAGGTCTTTTGTCTCCGGCCTTCCGGGCACATCCATTTACCTGCAGCCCTTCATCGACAGGATGGACCTGGCCTATGCCGCCGCCGACCTGGTGGTAAGCAGGGCCGGTGCCATCGCCGTATCGGAGCTTTGCAGCATCGGCAAGCCGGCCATCCTGGTGCCCTCACCCAACGTGGCCGAAGATCACCAGACCCGCAATGCCATGGCCCTGGTCAACAGGCACGCTGCCATCCTGGTAAAAGATGCGGAGGCAAAGGAAAAGCTGGGATCAGCGGTGCTTTCGCTGATGGCTGACAAGGAAGGGATGCACCGCCTGAAAGTGAACATGGCTGATCTGTCTTTCGACGACGCAGCCGATAAAATAGCTGGTTTGGCACTGAGCCTTATAAGATCATAAGCACTGAAATGATGCATGCCATGCACTGGATAAAGGACATAACACATATCTACTTCCTCGGCATCGGGGGGATAGGCATGAGTGCGCTGGCACGTTACTTTCACCAGCGAGGGGTCAGCGTGTCCGGTTACGACAAGGTGGCCGGTACGATCACACATGCCCTGCAGGAAGAGGGCATCATGGTCAGCCACTCCGACGACCCGGCTGCGTTACCCGTTAAGCCACAGCTGGTCGTTCACACACCCGCCGTTCCAAAGGAAACCAGGCTTTACCGGCACTTCCTGGAACAGGACATCCCCATACTGAAAAGGGCCAGGGTACTGGGCGCACTCTCAGAAGAGACGCCCTGCATCGCGGTGGCGGGCACCCACGGCAAAACGACCATATGTGCCATGCTGACCCATATCCTGATGACAGCGGGCGTTCCCTGCATGGCCTTCCTGGGCGGCATCAGCAAGAACTACAACACCAACTACCTGGGTGATCCCTCGGCCAGGTGGCTCATCGCCGAGGCCGACGAGTTTGACCGCTCCTTCCTTAGCCTGTCACCAAAGATCGCCCTGGTCAGTTCCATGGACGCCGACCACCTGGATGTGTACGGCGACAGGAAAGCCCTCATGGAGTCCTTCTCAGCCTTTGTGGGACGCCTGCCGGACGACGGAACCCTCATCACACAATATGACATAAGGGAAGAGATACGGTTTGAGGGCAGGCAGCACACCTATCACACAGGCCGCCAGGCAGATTATTCCCTCGAAAAACTTCAGCTCTCAGGTGGCCTTTACCGGGCTGACTTCAGGGGTATGCTCTCCATGGAAGATGTGAGGATCGGGCAACCGGGACTGCACAATGTGGAGAATGCAATGGCGGCGGCGGCGCTGGCCCACCAGGCCGGGGTGGGCGGAAAAGAGATCAGGCAGGCGCTGGCCAGTTTTTCAGGGGTAAAAAGGCGTTTTGAACTGTGCCTGCAAGCGGGCGACACGGTTTATGTGGACGACTATGCCCATCATCCGGAAGAGATCAGGGCGTGCATCTCCTCTGCCCGCCAGCTGTGGCCAGGGAAAAAGCTGACAGTGGTCTTCCAGCCCCACCTGTACAGCCGTACAAGGGACCTGGCAGTCCAGTTCGCTGAAAGCCTGTCGCTGGCGGACGAAATCATCCTGATGGATATCTACGCAGCCCGCGAAAAACCCATGGAAGGAGTCGATACCGGCATGTTGCTTTCAATGATCAGCCATCCCAGGGCCAGGCATTGTGGCCGCGAGGAGCTGATGCGCCATCTTGGGGAAGCATCCATTGAAGTGCTCATCACCATGGGCGCAGGCGACATAGACATGCTCAGTGCACCCATTACAGAACTACTGAAAAACAAGGCCCTGTCATGATAAGGAAAAGCCTGCATATCCTGTTATGGTTCCTGCTGCTGGCAGGGGTGGCGGTCTTGCTTGGCTTTGCCAGGGAGAGCAATAACCAGGCGCCATGCAGGCAGCTGGACATACAGGTGATCAGCCGGAGCGGCAATCCTTTTGTCCGGCCCGAAACCATCAGGGAGGCCATCACCGGCCAATTCGACTCACTGGTGGGGCGCAGCCTGAACCGGGACATCATGGGCAGGCTCCACCGGCTCGTCCAGGCCATGCCACACGTCCATCGTGCAGATGTATACCGTACGATCGACGGAGAGCTGAAGGTTGATGCCTGGCTGCGTGACCCCATCGTGAGGGTGGTGAACAGGGCAAACGAAAGCTTTTATATCGATACTGACGGATATATGTTTCCCCTTTCGGGCGAATACACCGCACGGGTGATGCTCGCCAGCGGAAACATCGGGACGGCATTCCAGGCGGGAAAAAACGTAAGGGAGACACCAGGCCGGGAGAAGGCGGGTGCAATGGAGGTCTTGCATGATGTTTACCGCCTGGCAGATTATATCCACCGGGATCCTTTCTGGCTGGCATCCATTGATCACATCGTGGTAAGGCCTGACGGGAAGTACGAACTCATTCCCGGTCATGGCGCCCATATCATTGAGTTTGGGGAGGCCAGTGACCTGGAAGAAAAGTTCAATAAGTTGAAACTATTTTATAAACACGGCCTGACGCGTGTCGGATGGCATAGCTATTCGAGGGTGAACCTGGAATACAGGCAGCAGGTTATCTGTTCAAAATAAAGGCATATGACATCATCGGAGATCATTGTAGGTTTAGACATTGGTTCGACCAAGATCGCATGCATCGTTGGACGCAAGAACGAATACGGAAAGGTGGAGATCCTGGGCATGGGACGTGCTGACTCATTGGGTGTTAACCGCGGTGTAGTGGAAAACATCCAACATACCGTTCACTCAATCGAACGGGCCGTGGGCGAGGCCAGCAGCAGCTCGGGAGTGGAGATCAACCTGGTCAATGTGGGCATTGCAGGACAACATATACGGAGCCTGCAGCACAGGGGCAACATCATGCGAAACAGCATCGACGAGGAGATATCCCGAGAAGATTGTGACAGGCTGATCGACAACATGCATAAGCTGGCCCTGCCTCCTGGTGAAGACATCATCCATGTGATCCCCCAGGAGTATATCATTGATGGCCAGCAGGGCATCCGTGAGCCGGTGGGGATGTCGGGCAGCTGCCTTGAAGCCAACTTCCATATCATCACCGGGAAGATTGCTGCCGCCAAAAACATCAAAAAATGTGTCAGCAAAGCCGGACTGGACATCTATGATGTGATCCTTGAACCCCTGGCCTCTTCCGAGGCGGTGCTCAGTTCGCAGGAGAAAGAAGCCGGGGTGGTGCTGGTGGATATTGGCGGGGGTACGACCGATATGGCCATCTTCCAGGACGAGATCATACGCCATACAGCGGTCATTCCCCTTGGCGGCAATGTGATAACGGAGGACATCAAGGAGGGGTGCTCCATCATCCGCAACCAGGCGGAGGCGCTGAAAATTAGCTTCGGCTCGGCGCTGGCCAGGGAAAACAAGGACGAAGAGATCGTATCCATCCCCGGACTGAAAGGGCGCGAGCCAAAGGAAATCTCACTGAAGAACCTGGCACACATCATCCAGGCGCGCATGGAAGAGATCATCGAACATGTGCATTATGAGATCAAAACATCCGGCTTTGAGAAGAAGCTGATCGCCGGCATTGTCCTCACGGGCGGAGGCAGCCAGCTCAAGCACGTGGCACAGCTCTGTGAGTTCATTACCGGCATGGATACCCGCATAGGCTACCCCAATGAGCACCTGGCCAAGTCCCCTTCGGGCGAAGTGGGCAGTCCCATGCATGCCACGGGCGTTGGTTTGGTCATCAAGGGATTTCAAAAGAGTGAATACATCAGGAGCCACCAGGACAATGCCTCAAAGAAAAAACGGGTGCAAAAGGAGAGCTTTTTTGATAAGATCTTCATGAAAGGAAAAGAGTTCTTTGAAAAGGATGCCGAGGATTAGGTTCGCGGACAATGAAGGGAGTAACAAAACAAAGAGAGTAATAAAACAAACCATATACTGACCTGAAAAACGAATGACTATGACTTCAGACATTATCCAGTTCGACCTGCCAAAAAACCAGAGTTCCATCATCAAGGTGATCGGTGTTGGCGGTGGTGGAAGCAATGCGGTAAACCACATGTTTAACCAGGGAATCGAGGGGGTAGACTTTTATGTTTGCAACACCGATGCCCAGGCGCTGGACAAAAGTCCGGTGCCCAACAAAATCCAGCTGGGCGTCAACCTGACCGAGGGGCGCGGAGCCGGCAGCGTCCCGGAGGTGGGCCGCAATGCAGCCCTTGAGGATATGGACCGGATCAAAGAGGCCCTGGGGAAGAACACCAAGATGCTCTTCATCACCGCCGGCATGGGGGGTGGCACCGGTACGGGTGCGGCGCCCGTCATTGCCCGTGCATCCCGGGAGATGAATATCCTTACCGTGGCCATCGTAACGATCCCCTTTGCTTTCGAAGGGCGCAAGCGAAGGCAGCAGGCCGAAGAAGGGATACAATCGCTGGCCAAGGATGTGGACACCCTTTTGATCATATGCAACGACAGGCTCCGGGAATTATACGGCAACCTGTCCGTTTCCGAGGCATTTGCCAGGGCAGACAACGTGCTCACCACCGGGGCCAAGGGGATTGCCGAGATCATCACGCTGACCGGAAACATCAATGTGGACTTCGCCGATGTGCGTACGGTCATGTCCAATAGCGGGGTAGCCATCATGGGAAGTGGTGCGGCCGAGGGAGAGAACAGGGCCATCAAGGCGGTTGAGACAGCCCTGGCGTCGCCGCTGCTCAACGACAACCAGATCAAAGGGGCAAAGAACATCCTGCTGAACATCACCAGTGGCACGGATGAGGTCCTGATGGACGAGATCAGTGAGATCACCGACTTTATCCAGGATGAAGCCGGATCGACGGCAGAGATTATCTGGGGGCTTGGCACGGATCCATCGCTTGAGGGCAGGGTCAGCGTTACGCTGGTTGCCACGGGGTTTGACAGCAAGGAAAAACTTTATCACGGAGAGGTCAAGCAGCAAAAGAAGAAGGTGATGACACTGGAGGAGACGCCAGCCGAAGAAAAGTCGCAAACCCATGAATGGGACGGCCCCTTCAAAAAGGAAGACCAGGAGGTGGAGCCCATGACGCTGAAGCTGAAGTCGGCAAAGGAGGAAGATCGCTCCAGGGAGGAAGAGCAGGCGCAGTTTGTGGCCAAGTCGGACCCCTCCGATAAGATGGAAGCCTTCAAGCGAAAGCTGAGCAGCTGGCAGCAAAGGGGCAATGCAGAGGTGGACGAAGAGAGGGATCAGCTTTCGGAAGCCGATATCCAGCAGCAGATCAGGGACAGGCAGGAGCGCCTGAAGAACCTCAGCATCCAGCTAAAAACACCGGAAGGGCTGGCAGACCTGGAAAATCAGCCCGCCTTCATCAGGCGCAAGGTGAACCTGAACCCTGTACCTGCCAGTAATGAATCGCATATATCGCGCTTTACACTGCAGGAGTCGGGCGACAACAAAACACAGATCAAATCCAATAACTCTTTCCTGCACGACAATGTGGATTGACGCAGCACATTTTTTACCCCGATTGCGCCCGATAAGTAGTATCTTTGCAGTGTAAATCAACGATTCGGAGATACCATGACAAGGAAACCATTCACCACACTGCTCCCGGTCCTTTTGATCTCGGCATTGCTGCTGGGCGCCTGCGGAAAGGACGACCCGGACAGACGGGCCGAAAGGGACCGGGAAAAGATCCTGGAATACCTGGCAGAACAAGGCTGGGAGTATTACGAGCTGGAGTCGGGGGTATTTATCGTGATGGAGGAGGAAGGCAGCGGGTCGCATCCCCACGAGGGCAGCACCGTAAGGATGTCTTACCAGGGCTACCTGCTGGACGGCACCATGTTCGACTCAGCCAACAATGTCAACATTTTCCTGCCCAATACGGTCAGGGGATTCAGGGAAGGGGTCATGGAATTCAGACGGGGCGGCGAAGGGGTCATCCTGATACCCTCTGCCCTGGGATACGGCTCCAGTGGTACGGGAACCATCCCGCGCAACTCCGTGCTGATCTTTCACGTGGAAATTATCGACTTCTATTAACCCTAACACACTACAATAATGGCCAGCAAAAAAGACCTGAAAAAAGACATTCATTACCTTGTTGATGAGGTGGTGGGCACCTGCCTGCTTCGCCAGTCGATGGATGAGAAGCTCAGTGAAGAAGCCGCTGACAAGCTGATCATGGAGATGCTAGACTACCGTGATACAATGATCGACAAGGTGAACAACCCACCCGGCGAGAACCGCGAAGGCAAAGCACTGAAGTCATATTACCGCTCACTTCGCAGCGAGCTGCTGGAAAAAGTGAACGAAGCGTTTGACAAAATACACGAACAGGCGGAATAAAGCCGGTGATCCGGACGTTATACAGGGGCGCGGAAGCGCCCTTTTTGATATCTAAGCACCAGGGTTTAACGGGACAAACAAGCAGCCATGAAACATCCTCGCAGCAAGGGTCCGCGCCAGGTGGGCGGAAGAAAGCCCAAAGCCAGGTCCGGCACCTTCAAGAAAGACCAGTCCGCCGACGCCGGCATGCGGCTCAATAAATTCATCGCCAATGCAGGTGTCTGCTCGCGCCGGGAGGCCGATGAACTGATACAAAACGGCGCCATCAAAGTGAATGGCGTCATCGTCACCGAGCTGGGCACCAAGGTCCAACCGGACGATAAGGTGTTCTTTGGAAAACAAAAGCTCACCGGCGAAAAAAAGATCTATGTCCTCCTGAACAAACCCAAGGACTATATCACCACGGCAGACGACCCCCAGAACCGGAAAACGGTCGTGCAGCTCCTGGGAAATGCCTTCAGGGAGAGGCTGTATCCCGTGGGACGCCTGGACAGAAACACCACCGGGCTGCTTTTGCTGACCAATGATGGGGAGCTGACCAAAAAGCTTACCCACCCGGCCCATGGTGTGAGAAAGCTTTACCATGTGCACCTGGATAAAAACCTGTCCAAGCCTGACATGCTGCGCATTGCCGAAGGGGTCAGGCTGGGCGGTGAAACGGTGGTGCCCGACAGGATAGAATACGCCAACCCCGGCGACAAGAAAGAGGTGGGGATCGAGCTGCACTCGGGCCAAAACAGGGTGGTCAGGCGGATCTTTGAACAGATGGGCTATAAGGTCACCAAGCTGGACCGGGCCATGTTTGCCGGCCTGACAAAAAAGAATCTCCCCAGGGGGAAATGGCGCCAGCTGACCGAGAAAGAGGTGGCCTTCCTGAAAATCATTTCCTGACACGCATGCCAAAAACCAAAGCGAGAAAGACAGCCATGCTTCGTGAATTTGTGCGACTGGCCAGCATCAGTGGCATCCTGTTCACTTTGACCCTGTTTTTTATTCTGCTGATATTGGGATGGGCCTATCGCGACAGGCTTGTTTCGGTCTTTTTGGACGGACTGGGCAACGAGCTGGAGGCCGAGATCCGCTTTGAGCGCGTGAGGCTCGACCTGGTCCGGCACTTTCCCCGGGGCAGCCTTGAATTGCACGGCCTTGAGCTCGCCCGGGACGTGGAGGACCCAAAAGGGGGAGCAAGCCTTCAAACCCACCTGATGCAACTGCATTTCAGCCTGGCTGATCTCCTCCGCGGAAATTATACACTGAGGGAGCTGTCCTTATCCGGTGGCAGCATCATGATCAGCCGCAATGGTAATCATGAAGCAGCCAGGCAACCTGTCCGGCTGCCAGGCACTGAAAAAGCTGCTGCCGCAGAAGCAGGATTTTCCATCGATATCCGGCGCATCAGGTTGAAGGATATGGCCTTCAGCATGCTGGACGAGGAGTCACGGCTCCTTGTCCAGGCTGACATCGAGGGACTGGACCTGCAGGGAAGGATACTGGATCCGCAGCCTGCCCTGTCTGCCAGGGGCATCTTACACCTTGTGGAACTGGAAGTTGGCGGAAGCAGCGTACCAGGCGCCAAACTGCACGCCGACCTGTTCATGAACTTTTTGGGAGATGAACGCCTCCGGCTGCAGGAGGCCCGCATGGAATGGAACGGGCAGTCTTTCTCGCTGGACGCATTGGTGGACTGGTCGGGTGACAGGCCCTGGCTTCACCTGGAGCTGTCGGGACACAACCTGGATGCAGAAACCATACTGGCTGATATGCCCTGGCAATGGCGGCAGTCCGTGATGGGCTACCAGCCCCGCGGACAATGCAGCTTTGATGCCACCCTGAAAGGCTACCTGGGCGACGGGAGCTCACCGGCCATCCACTGCAGCTTCTCCTGGAGAGGTGGCGGAATCAGGGACCCGGAAAGCGGAAAAAGCGTCGCCATCACACAGCTCAGCGGGAGCTACAGCAACGGGGCGCAACGGAACGCTTCCAGCAGCGAGCTCAGGATAAAGGACTTTACAGGCCATATGGCGGGCGGGAGGCTGGAGGGAAACCTCCACTGGAAAAACTTCCGGCAACCTTCCCTGGCATTCAACCTGCAGGCCTTGCTTGACGCAGAAGATCTCCTGGCATGGCACCCGGTGGAGGGTGTCACGCAGGCCAGGGGACAAATAAAGCTGAACCTGGCTTTTGCGGGCAGGATGAGTGGCGGAAGGGAGTTTAGCCACAGCGACCTGCTGGCAGCGGAGATTTCCGGACATGTGGCCTTTGACCACCTGCATTTTGTCCTTAACGACAACCACCTGCTTCCTTACAATGATTTTCGCGGGACGCTCCTGTTTGACGATAGCAGCCTGGAGATACGGCAACTAATGGGACAAGCGGGCGAGAGCGATTTTTCCCTGGTGGGACGAATGGATAACGTGTTGCCCTACCTCTTCCTCCCCGATCAATCCATTGTGGTGCGGGCCGGCCTGGAATCAAGCTACATCAACCTGGATGAGCTTCTCAAAGATGGGGAGAGCAAGACAACCGAAACCTATCGCCTCCGCCTGCCCAGGCGGCTCAGGCTGCAGCTCGATGCGGGCATAGACAAACTGCGGTTCAGGCGCTTTACCGCAAGCAAGGTAGAGGGTAGCACACGCCTGGAAAACCAGCGCCTCTTTGCCGACCACCTGGTCTTCCACACCATGGGAGGCAGGGTGTTCATGCACGGCCAGGTAGACGGACGCACGGCCGGTCAGCTATATTCGCAGTGCCAGGCCCAGCTCATCGACGTGGATATACACCAGCTGTTTTACCAAACCGGCAACTTCGGACAGCAAGACCTCATCCACGAGAACATCCATGGCACAGTGGATGCCGACCTGTTTTTTTCGGCCCATTGGGATGACCGGCTCAATATCTGCTGGGAGAGCATGGAAACCACGGCCAGGCTAAAAGTTGAAAACGGCAGGCTGGTGAATTACCAGCCCATGATCACCCTCTCCGACTTTCTGCGCACCAGCGACTTGTCTGACGTATCCTTTTCGACCCTGGAAAATGAGGTCCACATCAAGGACCGCCTCATACTGATTCCCGACATGACCATCCAATCCAGCGCACTGGACCTGCAGCTCAGCGGCCGGCACAGCTTCGACAATGAAGTGGATTACCGGCTGCAGGTGCTGCTCAGCGACCTCCTGGGCTCACAGCACCGGTCCCGCCGCAACCCGCAAGAGCAATACGGGGAGATCATGGATGACGGGCTCGGCCGCACCACCCTCTTTTTGAAGATCACCGGAACCACCCGTGAGCCCGTCCTGGGATACGACTACGCCGGGGTTCGTGACAAGCTGCGTGATGACCTGAGGGAGGAAAGAAGGAACCTGGCGAATATCCTGCGTGAGGAGTTCAGCTTCCTCAGCAGGCCGGGCCGGGACAGCCTGCCCCCAGACACTGCCAACGGAGATCGTCCGGAACGGGAAAAAGAACGACAGATTCTTCAAAAGCAGGAAGAAGGGCATTTTGTGATTGAATGGGAGGAGTTTGACTTTTGACACAGCCGTTTCGATGATAGTATTTCCCCACGCCAAGATCAACCTGGGTCTGCATGTCCTGGAAAAGCCCCCCGGCGGAAAAGGATTCCATGCCATTGAAACAGTCCTTGTGCCCATTGCTTATCACGACATCCTGGAGGTGATCCCGTCACGGAATGGCAGGACCAGGCTACACCTCAGCGGCAGGCGGATAGACTATGCCAGCAGGCAGACAGACAGCGCCGGCGAACAGACAGACGGCGCCAGTGAACGAACAGACAGCGCCAGTGAACGAACAGACAGCGCCAGCCAACGAACAGACGGCGCCAGCCAACGAACAGACGGGTCCGGCCAACAGACAGACGGGGCTAGCCAACGAACAGACGGCGCCAGCGGGCAGAACCTGGTCATGAAGGCCCTTACGCTGGTGGACCAGCTGCTTAGTGAACAAAGGCGGGAAGCTCCGCGCGGGCAGGCAGAATCAACGGATGGTAAGATGCCGGCATCCCTTCCCCCCCTGCACATCTTTCTGCATAAGAATATCCCGCCGGGTAGTGGACTGGGGGGTGGCAGCGCCGACGGGACCTTCATGCTGCAGCTTTTGGATAAGCACTTTTCTTTGGGCCTGGACATGCAGGCCCTGCACCACTTGTCAGCCCGGCTGGGCAGTGACTGTCCCTTCTTCCTTCACCGCAATCCCATGCTGGCCACCGGCAGGGGCGACAGGCTGGAAGCGATGCCAGTGGACCAGCTGAAAGGCTTTCGGCTATTGGTCGTCACCCCCCCCATCCAAATCAATACCGGCTACGCCTACTCCCTGGTGAAAGCCCGTGGGGAAACCCCCGGGCTGAAGACGATCCTTTCGCGCAGGGCGGAGGAGTGGCCAGGCCACCTGGAAAACGATTTCGAGGGGCCCATCTTCAAACTGTACCCGGTGCTGAAAGCGATCAAAGAACAGCTGATGGCCTTCGGTGCAAGCTATGCCTCCATGAGCGGAAGCGGTTCCTCACTCTACGGCCTGTTCCGGACAATGCCGTCCATGGCGGCACTCTGCCAGGCCTTTCCTGCCTGCCACGTCAGGGAGGCAACTCCCATCCTGTGAGCCGGCACCCTATTTGGTGACTCAAAAAAATCATTATTTTTGTGGCCACCACAACAACCATAAAAACCAATCCAATAGCCAACAAAAAACCGATCCCATGCGCAAACTGACGATCCTCCTGGGCCTTATCATGGTCACCGCAAGCCTTGTCCGGGCCGACGACCACATCACCACACGCAACATGTTCGACCTGAAGATGGTGGTGGAAACAGCCATCTCACCCGACAACCAATACATCGCTTATACGGTCAATGTGCCACGGCCATTCACCCATTCGGCCGGAACCGATTATAGAGAACTTTATGTATATGATATTGAGCGTGATGAAGTCATCCCCTTCATGACAGGAAACCGCCGGATATTCGGCATCGGATGGACCCCGTCGGGTGATGCGGTCACCTTCAGGGCCAACCTGCCTGATGTACCCTATCTGCAGGTGTACGCCATGAGCCTGAGGGGTGGTGAGCCCAAAGCCCTTACCCAGCATACCGCCAGTGTGATAAGCTACGCATTCATTGACGACGAAACAATCGCTTTCACCGCCGTGGGAGAAGGAGATCCCATGCGACAGAAGTTCCGCAGCAGGGGCATCGAGATCGAAGTGTACGAGGAGGAGTGGTCACACCGCAACCTTTATATATGGGACATCCCCGGTCAGCGTGCACGCCAGGTAACAGAAGGGGTGACCGTTTTTGATTTTGTTCTGAGTCCCGACGGACGCACTGCCGCGGCTGCCATAGCGCCAAGGAACCTGGTAGACGACAGCTATATGTTCAAGCGCATCCACCTGGTGGACCTCCAAAGTGGGGAGATCAACCTTATCATGGAAAACCCGGGCAAGCTGGCCAACATGGCCTTCAGTCCCGATGGCAGCAAGCTGGCTTTCCGTGGCGCCAGCAAGCTGGAGGACTCGGTGGAGGGCAGTCTCTTCGTGATGGACCTGGACAGCATTGTCGGCTTCGAAGAAGTGCCCAACCTGGTGGAGGGCATGGAGCTGTCGGTGATCCATTTCGCCTGGCTGGACGACAACGGCATCCTCTATGCCGCCGAGGAGAGCGTCGACATCGTACTGAGTCTTCAGCGTCTTGACGAAGAAGAGCGCCAGATCCTCATAGAACCGGAAACCATTGTTTTCAGGAACTTTCAGGTTAACCAGGGGCTCATCTCCATGGCCGCCAACACCTGGCAGCATCCCAATGAACTTTTCACCTTTGAAGTGGAGAATGGGGGCCTGGCACGCCACACCACGCACAACCCCTGGCTGGAGGATGTCCGCCTGGCCCAACAGCGCAAGCTCAGGTATTATGCGCGCGACGGACACGACATTGAAGGGGTGTTGCTCTATCCCCTGAATTACGAGGAAGGGCGCCGTTATCCCCTCATTGTGTACATCCATGGTGGTCCGGAAGCGGCAGTCCAGAACGGCTGGGTCACCTCCTACGGTACGTGGGGACAAGTGGCCGCCGCACGGGACTATTTCGTGTTCATGCCCAATTACCGGGCCAGCTCGGGCCGTGGCGTCGACTTCACCATGGCTGGTTATGGTGACCTGGTGGGCGTGGAATACGACGACGTGATCGATGGCATTGACCACCTCATTGAGGAGGGCTATGTGGATATCGACAGGGTGGGCATCGGTGGCGGATCCTATGGCGGTTATTTCAGCGCCTGGTCGGCCACACGCCATACCGATCGCTTTGCAGCCGCAGTGATGTTCGTAGGGATCTCCAACCAGGTGTCGAAGCGCAACACCACCGACATCCCGTGGGAGGACTACTACGTGCACTGGGGCTACTGGACCCACGAAGACTGGCAGGATGTGTACAGCCGCAGTCCTGTGAAATACGCCCACCAGAGCCTCACCCCCACCCTGATCCTCCACGGCGACGCCGACCCGCGCGTCCATCCCTCCCAGGGCCTGGAGATGTACAGGGCACTCAAACTGCACGGCAAGGCACCGGTGCGCCTCATCTGGTACCAGAACGAAGGGCACGGCAACCAGCGCAATGTGCACCGCCTCGACTATGTGGTGCGCACCATGGAATGGTTTGATCATTACCTGCGTCTGGACAAGCCCCGTGATGAGAAGCCCGAAAAATTCCCCGAAAGCGTAATAAACCACTAAGGAAGAACCCATAACAAAAGAATGTTTTTATGCCCGTAGAGAAGTTTAGGCAATTCAGCCGGAAGGTATTCGGTAAGTCTTTGGATTATATTGAGATTGTTGGAAACCGCCTGCCCCATCCGGCCACCATCTTCGCTATGCTGGCCGGTATCGTGGTGCTGATCTCCACCATCGCCTATTTCATGGGCGTATCGGCCGTCCACCCGGTCGACGGCAGCGTGGTTCACGTAAAAAACCTGTTGAGTGGTGATGGCATCCGCTGGATGTACACCAACCTTTTGCACAACTTCCTGCGCTTCCCTCCCCTGGGATACGTTCTTGTGGTGATGATCGGCATCGGGCTGGCCGAAGGCACTGGTCTTTTTGCCACCATGATCCGCGCCCTGGTCCTGGGGGCCCCACCCAAGCTAATCACCGGTGCGGTGGTGCTGGCAGGCATCGTGTCGGGACTGGCGGTTGAGGCAGGCTATGTGATCCTCATCCCCCTGGGCGCCATGCTCTTTCACGGCATTGGCAGGCACCCCATGGCCGGACTGGCTGCCGCCTTCTGCGGGGTGAGCGGTGGCTTTGGAGCCAATTTCTTCATCGGGTCCATCGACCCCATCCTGGCAGGGATCTCCACCAGCGCAGCCCAGCTGATCATCCCCGACATGGTGATCAACCCGGCAGTGAACTATTACTTCATGATCGCCTCCAGCTTCGTGGTGCTCTTCGTGGGCGTTTATGTCACTGAGCGCATCGTCGAACCCCGCCTGGGCAAATACGAGGGTACCACCGAACGCTTCGCCATCGAGCAACTCACCCCTGCTGAAAAGAAAGGCCTGCGCTGGGCGGCCATCTCAGCGGGCATCTTCATTGTACTGATGGCCATCACCGTCATCCCGGAGAACGGCCTGCTGCGCAACCCGGAAACAGGGTCGGTGCTCCACTCCCCATTCTTCGACGGCATCATCATCGCCATCCTGCTCTTCTTCTTCATCCCCGCCCTGGTGTACGGACGCATCGTAGGCACCATACGCAACGACAAGGACATGATGAAGCACATCATCAAGTCCATGGCCGGGATGGGCGGCTATATCGTCCTGGTTTTCTTTGCTGCACAATTCGTGTACTTCTTCAACGAATCCAACCTGGGACTGATTATCGCCATCAAGGGGGCGGCAGGACTGCGTGACATTGGCTTTACCGGACCGGTACTCATCGCCGCCTTCGTGCTGCTCTCGGCCTTCATCAACCTCTTCATGGGCAGCGCCTCGGCCAAGTGGGCCATCATCGCCCCGGTATTCATCC
>SKNE01000001.1 GCA_007120675.1 Bacteroidales bacterium | reverse complement strand
GTCCCCGGCCCTCCAGAGAGTCGGCCGCCAGGAAGGAGACGTGTCCCTCCAGGCGGCCGGCCAAACCTGATTCCCCGGCAGAGCTTGCCATGGGAGCAATAAGCAGCAAGAATGCTGAGACGTGCAGGAGCAAATGTTTCATGGGAGAGGGGATTTCTTGCTAATTTATGAAGAAAATTAGAAAAAATCACCTCCCGCGATCAAAAATTTATTGCCTGATCACCCGCTGCACGGCTTGTTTTCCGTTGTCACCATACAGGTGAAGCAGGTAGATGCCGGGACGAAGTCCGCCGGTCATCAAGATATTCTCCCTCAAAGGCACATCCATCAACCGCTTACCCATGATATCCGTCAAAACGGCCCTTGAGGCCCAATCAGCTCCCTGCAGGTGCAGCTGGTCACGGAATGGATTGGGGTAGGCCATGAATTCCTGGCTTTCGATTTCCGGAATGTCGGTGGGCAGACCCCATATGTCGTATACCACTTTGTCGCCATCCAGCAGGATTTCGCGGGCGGGGATGTCTTCCCACTCGTGGTCGTGCTGTCCTTCATTCAAAAAGTAGGCGTAGCTGTATGTGCCGGGGGGGAGGGTAAAGCTAATGGTAAAGGTCTCCGTATCGTCTACCCGCATCAGCGACTGATCCCTGGCATTCTCTCCCAGGACGGCCCATCCGTGCATGGAGCCGGTGACGTTCACCATGTCCTGCCCAAAATCGACCCAGGAAGCGTGACTCATGTCCACGTAGAAGGTGATGGTAAAGGCTTCAAAATCCTCGAAGTTGGCGATCAGGATCACATCGTTATCGGGCATGTTATAGAAGAAAGCGGCTTCCTGGCTGACCACATTGCCCTGGGTGTCGGTCCAGTTGACAAAGGAGAATCCTTCATTGGCAATGGCGCCCACGGCTACCTGCTGACCTGCAGGGTACCAGGCAGAACCCAAAAGCATGCCGCTGCCTGCCGGCTGGGCCACCAGGGCCAGCAAATGGTTGTCGTGTACGATGAAGTCTTTTTCCACGATCTCCGATACTCCCGTGGTGTAAATGGCCTGCACGCCGGCAGTGTATTCACCGTCGTTCAGCTGGCTGAAGAGGTATTGCGTATCTGCCACCCCTTCGGCCACCAGGGTGCCGTTCAAAAAGATGTTGAACCCGTTGACGGCGAGCATTCCGCCCGCAACTTGCCCCTGGTCCGGCACCTGGAAACCAAACTCCTGTGCCTGTCCATTGCCTGTTCCGGCAGGGTCGGTCACCACCATCAGGTCACGTACGTCGATCTCCACATCTCCCACGGTGATGTCGTCAATGGCCCACATGTACCACATGCCAAAGTTATTGGGACCGTCTTCGTTGTGCCAGGCGATATGTACCTCTTCACCGGCATAAGGGGTGAGGTCAATGACAACAGGTTCCTGGTAATGGTTTTGCGCAGGGGGCAGTTCACTGGCGTTCCAGAGCACGCTCCAGCTGCTACCGCCGTCGTTGCTGATTTTTACATAATAATTATCCCCGAAGGTGGATCCATTCACCCCGTGGTACCAGAAACTCAGATCCCCGGCAGGAGCGGTAAACTCAGGGGTGATCAGCCATTCATCCTGGTGCTGGAAGCTCCACATCATGAAGGCCTGGTAGTCTCCTGAGCGGGGAACGATGCTGTTGTTGGAAAAGTTTACGGGTCCGGTAATATGCCACGTGGTGAGCAATCCGGCATTGGTGCCGTTGTTGTTGATGATCTGCGTCCAGCCCTCAGGCAATTGTCCGTCACCAAATGTCTCAGCCCAGCCGTGTGTGGGGTTGTTCCAGGTGAATAGTGCCTGTCCAGCTTCCAGTCCGTCGGTTACCACGCTCAGGTTGAAGGGGGCATCGGTGGCCTCGGTCAGCTCAATGTCCAGTTCCAGGTCCTGGTCAATCACGAAAGCCTCATCCATGAAGGGGTTATGGTTGACAAGGCTGACTTCCAGCACGTAGCTCCCTTTCTTGACCTCCGGGAAGAAAATGACTCCGTCGGAGCCGGCAACGCCTTCATAAGTAAAGCTACCCTGGTTATCAATGCCAGTCAGCACAGCCACCGCACCTTCGGGACTTTGGCCTGTAGTGGTGGTAACGTTCAGGGTAACGGCAGCCGGGAACACTATGTCGAAGTCAATGGTCACGATCTCCGATTCGCCCGTAGCGTAAACAGACTGTACACCGGCGGTGTACGTGCCCTCGTCCAGTCCGGTGAAAAGAAACTCAGTGTCTTCAGTAAAAGTAAGCGGTGTCTCAAATTCGTCCAGGAAGACGTTAAAGCCCGTGGCATTGCTGGTAGCACCTGCTTGTGCCACCTCGTCGGTGATGGGACCAAAGTCAATGCCCGTGGAGCGAATGAAAAAATTCCATTCAAACCCGTAGCCTTCCAGGGGGAGAAACTCTTGTGAGGTCACGTCGAAGTTGGCAAACTGGGTTTCCGGCACGAATGGCCAGTCCGGATCACTGCCCTGGTCGGTCACCAGGCTAAGCGTTTCCTCAGTGGCTATCCCGATGAGAAAACCGTTGGGTGCGTACACGGGCTGACTGAAGGTATGGCTGTTCCATTGACCCATCACGTTGCCAACCCCTTCCTGCTCATAAAGTACCTGGCTTGCATCGGGCATTCCTTCATCATCCAGTCCGAAGACCCAGACTTTTACCTCATCCGAAATGGGGGTAGAAGGATCATCGGGCATCATCCACGACATTTCCACGAGAAGGGCCTTTCGGCGATGGGCGGCACCCAAGACAGAATTCAGGTCGGTATTCTGTGCAGCCAGGGCATTCTGGGGGACCCCGTCATCATAACGAAACTCGGTCTCAGTACCGGTGTTCCAGCTCATCATTGCATTGCCTGCACCGTGGTTATCCACATCCACCATCAGGCCTATGGGGGGAGCGAGAGTCTGTACCAGGGTTATATCCAGGTCCAGGTCCTGGTCCACCTGCAGGCTGTCATCATTGAAAGGCTCGTAGCCTGGGGCGGCGATGGCCAGCGAATAAGAACCGGCAAAGACTTCGTCGAAGGAGAATGATCCATCTTCACCTGTTGTTGTAACGTACTGATCAGGACCGTTCATTACCACGCTGGCTCCCTCCACCACGACACCGTCGTTTCCGGCGACAAGGCCCGAGACGCTGAAAGTGGGTAACAACTCCATTTGCAGAGACAGGGAGGTTGTTTCATCTTCTTCCACCAGCACATCCTCCACCAGCAGGTCAGCGTATGCGAAGCGGGTGAACAAGACATCGTAAGTGCCGGGCAGGATGACCGGAATCTGGAAAAATCCGCTGCTGCCGGTCTGTGCGCTAATATTGGTACCCAGTACCTTTACTTCCACCCCTTCGAGTCCGCCGGAGCCGTCTGTGACCGTACCTTCCAATCCCCCGAAACCGGCGGTTGAAAAATACAGTGCGATGTTGGGGTAAAAGAGAAATGCATTGGGCGGGTCGGGATTGGCAGGGTCAAATGGAGTGTTGTCACGCTGAACCTTTAAGGTGCGGGTAACACCATCGTTGACCACCTGGCCTTTGAAGTTTTTTCCGCTGGACCAGGAATCGTCCGTCTTACTGGAGTAAACCACCAAATTGCCGCCCTGGTAGTTGTATACATGATCCAGTGGAATGAAAACCACGTTTTCGTCGGCGGGGAAATCGAGCTGGCCATCGAAGACCAGTTGCAGGGAAGCCGGGTCTACCCAGTCATTGCCCAAATCGTCCAGTTCTGTCTCACCCAGCCATATCTGGATCTCCTTGCCAAATAGTCCTTCGTTAAACTGGTATTCATAATGCAGGCCTGTAATCACTCCGCCCGGAATGCTGATTTCGTGACTATAATATAAGGTTTGCGACAGGCTGTGATCCCAGAAGAAGTCGTAGGGTGCTGAACTGTAAAAATTGGAATTGGGGTCACCAATGTTGACCACTTCGCTACCGGCTGGCTGGACAGTGACCTGCAAGGGGGCACTGAGGTTGTTTGCGGGACTTTCATCCCCGGAAAACACGATTTCTCCATAAAGTGTCTGGTTCCCCAGGTGGCCCTCTTCCGGAATCCAGAAAAGTTCGTAAGTCTGTGTCTCGCCCGGGGCAATGGCATTTCCGGGGAGAATGGCCAGCTCCTCTTCATCTTCTTTGATGAGACGGAGCTGATAACTGTCCTGGGCTTCATTGCCCACATTTTTTATGGTGAAGCTGTACATGCTGTTGTTTCCCACGACCGGAAACTGTGGTCCGCTGAGGGAGAGAGCTGCCAGGTCATTGTCAGGGTTTACCTCAATCAGTACATCGTCGATGTTCCAGTGTTGGATGTCAAAGGAAGTGCCGGTAAACCGGAAGGCGATGTACATGGTATTGGCGCCGGGTGGTACGGAGATGTAGGCCGTTT
>SKNE01000152.1 GCA_007120675.1 Bacteroidales bacterium | reverse complement strand
GGAGCATTCAATAGCCATTAACCAAGTCATTGTCCAATGCACAGCGCGTGGGAAACCATCAGGCAGCAATTACAAGGCAAGAAAATTGCCATACTGGGTCTGGGCATGGAGGGCCGTTCCACCCTTTCGCACCTGCAGACCATCCTGCCGGGACAGGCCTTTCGTGTGTGCGACATCAATCCGGATATCCTGGGTCAGCATGGCAGGGAATCAGCTATGCCCGGTGTGGAATACCATATTGGTCCGGACTACCTCAAAGGCCTCAGCGACGCAGACATCGTATTCAAATCACCAGGCATTCCCGTTTCCGTTTTGGAGCCACTCAGCCTGAAGGCACAGGTCACTTCCCAGACCGATTTGTTTATTCGCCTCTACAGGTCGCAGGTGGTGGGTATCACCGGAACGAAGGGGAAAAGTACCACGGCAAGCTTTTTATACCATCTGATCAGTTCAGCCGGTAAAAAAGCCCTGCTGGTGGGCAACATTGGCATGCCCTGCTTCGATGTGATGGATCAAATTGAAGGGGACACCATCATCGTGTTTGAAATGAGCAGCCATCAGCTGCAAGACATGGGTGTCTCACCCCATGTATCCATTTTACTGAATATTTTTGAGGAGCACCTGGATTACTACCCTTCTTATGAAGCCTACCAGCAGGCCAAGATCAACATCGCGCGCTGGCAAGTCCCGGGTGATGTGCTGATCTGCCATTCTGCCTCTCCCATCCTGCGGAAGCTGCTCTCCCGCCTGGATATTCCCTCACGCGTCCTGGGCTTTGGCCCCCCTGATCCAGGTTATGCTGCCGCCATTGTGCGTGACGGCGATGATTTTCTTTTTGATGACGGGAGGCAGCGCATACGCCTTGAGGGGGCTGCCGGACTCGTGCCCCTTCCCGGTGAACATAACCTGGAGAATGCAGCGGCCGCCATTGCAGCAGCCATTGTGATGGAAACCAGTGCCAATGAAATCATACAGGCAATCCCTGCATTCAAGCCACTTCCCCATCGATTGGAATATGTCGGACGCTTTGGCGGTGTAGACTACTATAATGACTCCATCTCAACGATCCCGGAGGCCACCATGGCAGCCATCAAGGCCCTTCCTTCGGTGCAGACACTCATCCTGGGAGGCAAAGACAGGGGGGTGGATTTCCATGGGTTGATGCACTATCTTTCGGGCAGTGAGGTGGATAATTTTTGCTTTACAGGCGATGCCGGACGCCGCATGCGCATCATTGCAGAGGCCTTGAAAGGGTTCAGGGGAAAACGGCTTGTTGGTCCCCTGGCTTTTGATGATTGCGTAATGGAAGCCATCGGGCTGAGCAAAGCACCAGCCACCTGTCTTCTCTCACCCGCAGCAGCCAGCTATGATGCCTTCGGGGACTTCAAGGAGAGGGGAGAACGATTCAAGGCCATCATCGCCGGGCATGTGATGACGTGATTTGTTAACCTGTATCTTGCGGCAAGTGGTTTATTCGGAGGCGGTCTCAGTGAGCCGCTTTGTTTTCCCGCGCGAAACGATCGATCATGGCCTGCGGGTTTTTCAGCGAGGTCTTGATCCATTCCAGCAAAATCTCTGCCTGTTCCGCTTCGCTGAGTTGCCAATTGACCTGGCTACTTCTTATCCTGGGAGCCAGGTGGTACAGGCATATTGCTGCAGACACGCTGATATTGAGGCTTTCAGTAAAGCCAGTCATGGGTATTTTCATGAAGGCGTCAGCCATTTCCAGTGCACTGGTTGTGAGGCCTTTGAGTTCTGTGCCAAATAGCAGGGCCGTTTTCTGGTCGATGGCTAAATCTTCCAGCAGGCAGTCGTCCTTATGCGGACTGGTGGCTACGATCCGGTAACCCTTTTGCTTCAATTGTTTGAGGCAATCAGCTGTATTATGGGATTGCTGATTGTATTTATGGATGGACAACCACTTGGAGGCACCTAGCGCCACATCCGGGTTTACCTGGTACCTGTTTTTGTTTTCGATGATATGTACATCCTGTATTCCGAAACAGTCGCAGGACCTCAACACGGCGCTTGCGTTGTGCGACTGGTAAATGTCCTCCATTACGATACAGAGGTGACGCGTCCGCCGGTCCAGCACCCGGCGCATTTTTTCAATGCGCGCTGGTGTGACATAGCCGGCCAGATAGTCTATCAACGCCCTTTTTGTGCGAAGATCCATCATGGCGAGAAATACCTATTGATTGCTGCCGATGAGCATACCGGCGATGCGATAGAGCAGCCTGGTGGCGATAATGCCGTCTATGCGGCCAGATCCTGTTTCTACCAGGTCGGCTCCGATGAAGCGCTTGCCAGCATTGAAAGCGGTTTCCAGGAGATAAATGGCCTGGTTGTAGGATAAACCGCCTGGTACCGGGGTCCCCGTGCCAGGACAACATGATGGATCCAGCCCGTCCACGTCAAAGCTCAGATACACCGTATCAGGCAACCTGTCTACGATATCCTGGCAGATCTCCGCCCATGTTTCCCCTTCAAACAGTCTTTGCTTCAGGTCGTGATCAAAGAAGGTCTTGACCCTTTTATGGTTTTGTGATATACACTGCACTTCCTCCTGGGACAGTTCCCTGATGCCCACCTGCACGATATGCGAAACATTATCATGCTCCAGCGCATTGTACATCACCGAGGCGTGGGAATTGTAAAATCCCTGGTAGGCCTCCCGCATGTCCGCGTGGGCATCAATTTGAAGGATGCCAAACGATTCGCCCCTTGCCAGGGCGCTGATCAATCCGGCAGAGATGCTGTGTTCTCCACCCACAAGCACCGGTATCTGGCCGTTGTCCAGGTACTGCAGGCACTTGGCTTCCAGTTCAACCAGCATGGCTGAACAGGCCTGGTTGATATGGTCAACCAGGCGACCCATTTCAGGGCGTTCTTCCGGATCACCCCCTGTTTCAAGGAAACGTATCAGTCGCTCCGACAGCCTGCTCAGGTCCCTGTTCCGGCTTTTCATGACCGGATCGATCTTTTCCATGGCCATCCCCTCTTTCCAGGCATTGGGAAACAGGGGGTCGTAGAGGTCGATCTGGTAAGAACTCTGGAGAATATTTTCTGGTCCCATGGATGTGCCTCTTTCGTTGGATGCGGTAACATCCCAGGGAACTGGAATAAAGACGAGCCTTGACTCGCTCACATCTATCGGCAGACCGAAAATGTTGAGCGATTTATTGGCCACGCCGTTGGGGTCAAAGTCTGATAATTTGTCGATGTCCATAGAATATGATCTTAATGAAGCAGATGCCCTTTTTCAGTGAGGTGTATGCACCGGCTACCTGTATATTTTCGAGCCAGGCTCCTTCTTTGGTGGACAAATCTGCTGAAACACAAAGGGTGGTAAAGTTACGACAATTATTGGTATGCGGGCATAAAAAAACCCCGGTGGTATCCCGGGGTTTTATGCGTTTAAACTGACCTTACTTAACCATATCAGCGAGTTCAGCACCTGCTTTGAACTTCACCACTTTCTTGGCGGGGATGGTTATTTCCTTGCCGCTTTGTGGGTTACGTCCCTTGCGTGCTTCTCTTTTGGACACTGAGAAGGAGCCGAAGCCAACCAGGGCTACCCTGTCACCCTTTTTCAGTGCATTGGTGGTTGCGCCAATGAAAGCATCCAATGCCTTCTTTGCGTCTGCCTTTGTCAAGTTCGCTTCTGATGCAATGGCATCAATGAGTTCTGCTTTGTTCATGTTTTTTTGATTTTTTGGTTTGAAAATAGAATTATTTGCTTCCATTAACCAATGCAAATATAGGCTATTTGCGGGAAATAGCAAGCCCAGCGGGCTAAATAAGCGAAATTGTTAATAAAATGGCTGCATTTGTTAATAACTCTGGCTGAAAACCCCCGATTTACAGCTTATTCAATGGTTTGGCGGACTTTTAATTACCTGTTTAAAGTCCGCGAGGCTTGTTCCGCGAAGCAGTTCCTGGGTTGACATCCGTTTTTTACCTGCCATTTGCAGGGTCAGAACGTCCACATATCCATCTGGGCAGGCAATGTGCAGGAAACTTTTGTCGTCGGTGACGATGGTGCCCGGCTGATGAACGGTTTCGCTTGAGATGGGTCTGGCAGAATACAGTTTCAAAACGATTTTCTCTCCCGACCCGGATTCCAGTTCAAAGAAAGCACCTGGTAGGGGACTTAGTCCATGTATGTGGTTCACCACGGACAGGCAGGGACGCCTCCAGTCGATCCGGCAGTCCTCCTTATACAGCTTTGGCGCTTTTTCCAGTTCCTGGTCCGGACCGATCAGTTTACCCTGCTCTATGGGCTTTGCCTTGCCCGTTGCCAGGGCGTCGATGGTTTTCATGCACAGGGGTGCGCCTGCCTTTTTGACCTTTTCATGCAGGCTGCCTGCCGTTTCCCAGGTATCCAGTTCTATGGGCTC
>SKNE01000229.1 GCA_007120675.1 Bacteroidales bacterium | reverse complement strand
TCCCTGCCGATTCTACTTTCTCAGTTGAGTAACCAGCATCTGCAATTTTCTGATGCACATCGTCCAGGTTGACAGTGGCCGGACAATAGGTCAGGGTGAGCATTTTTGTCTCAACTGACCATTCAGCCTCGGAAACACCTTCAATCATGGCAGCTTTCTCGATGGTTGCCTTGCAACCGCCGCAGTTGCCATTTACTTTGAATTCAGCCGTTTGTGCACCTCCCATGGCCAGTGAGAACATGGGCAACAGCATGGCGGCAATCAGGAAAAGATTTCTCATTGTAGTAATTTTTTTGTTAAACAGTTCAACAAATAATGAATTAGGATTCATTTAACAGGTATAAAGGTACCTATTTCAGTTTAGGAAACAAGCGTTACCAAACAATTGTTTTAGTGTTTTAAAACTATTTAACATTCGGGGGGGGATACTGAATGACTTGCTATCCTACTCCAGTCGTTTTAATATCTCTGCGCTGCGGCCACCATAAGGCAGGGAGCCCCCTTCATCTTCCTTGAGTTTATTCCACGCCCGGGAGATGATGATTTCATCCACTTCGTCCTTATCACAGGGCACCTCCACCACGTATTCATCGATGCTGTAGGTGGCGATGGTGCATTTTACAATGGCTTTTCCCATGGGTTGACTATTTATTTTTTTGTGATTCCCTGATCGTGTTGCATTGGCTGGAATTACTGACACAGCCAGCCAGCTCGACGGTGCGCCAATGATTCCTGAAAAGAGGGCATGACCGGGTTATCAGTCCCACACGCGTGTCAGAACCCCTGCCGGAGATCCTCACCGGGTGTTTTACCGATGGACGTGCCTGCGTCTGCCATGGCCCTGACGCCAGCGTAAAGTTAATGAAATCGCCGGACATCGGCAGGGTAATCGACCAATCCTCATGCCCCAGGAGGCTGCAATAATCGCAGGAAACAGTCAATAAGCGCCTTTTGCCTGCCGGGAATGAGCAGGTGGTGGTTGCCGAGGGGAGCATCCCGCAACCGGAACAGCGCAGTTTCAGGAAGGTCAACCTCCACCTGTGTCCTGCACGCGAAGTGATGGCCGGGCCTGCCAATAACCTTTCCTTCGGACACAAATGCCGAGTCCAGGTCCTGGCTGAAGCGAAACACCGTTACTTCTTCCATCTGGATCTCGGCCCGCAACGCTGCCGACCGATCTGTTTCGAAGTGGGTTGGATAGGAGGCATTGTCCACCAGGTCCAGTCCCGCCGTGCAGTGGGCGAACAATACCCTGTTCTCCTCCACCATGGCCACATTGGCCATCCAGGGGATGCGGCCGGTCAGCGCCTTCATAACCATCATGCCTGCGAGGCTAACCAGGTCCCCCTCACAGGCAGCCGCAATGCCCTGGCTGTTAAGCAAGGCCAGCGACAGGCAGGCGGTCACGTCCCTCTCCTTCACCATGGTGAAACACTCAGGGCTGACGCCCTGCAAGCTATGCTCCCTGATGATGTGTTTTAGAAAACCGTGGATCCTGGCTTCTGCCTCCAGTCCCTTTTCCATTTGGCCGGTAAAAGTTTCAAGGAATTCCTTGTGGGCAGGCATGGACAGGACATCGGGCAAGACGTCCCAGTCCAGTTGCAGCAGCTCGATGCCCAAAACCTTTTTGAATGTTTCCGCCGGAACAGAGGAAGCCACCAGCCAGTGGGAGATGTTGCCAACCAGGGCGGCCTTTTGTCCGGTCAAGGCCTTACGAGCTTCCAGGGCCCTGGCATACAATGGCATAATGCCTTCCTTCCCCGCCCTGTCAATGGAATACAGGCTGGCGGAAAAGCCATTCCGGTTCACCCAGGCCATCACCTCGGTGGCTGCTGCATAGGCGTTGTCATATCGATCTGCCAGCAAAAGGCAGTAACGCTCCTTGTCCAGCGAATCCACAGCCTCCCTCTCTGAACCGCCACTGGCAAAGAAAAGCAGGTCTGCCTCTCCATCCACAAAGGAAAAGTAGAGACCCGGAAACAAATCTGCCAGGCGTTTTTTCGACCGGTCCAGGAAGTCAGGACCGGCATCCCTGAAGGCAACCAGCTTAACGCGTAAATGCAGGTCGCTCATGGCTCAGGTCCTTACCTTGCCAATGTGGTCTTCCACGGACTTCAGCTTGCCCTCCAGGCAATTCTTGGCCCCCTGCCTGATATCCAGCTTGATGGTGGAATAGACCCTGCGACAGTCGGGCTTCAGCAATTCATAGGCCCTGTGGATCAACTGGAGGATATCCTCCATGGTATCTGCTTCCACAATGGTACCCATTGGGGTCAAACGGTATTCGTGGCCACTCTCACGGATCATTTTGATCACGCGGCTCACATAAGGGCTTACACTCTCCCCCTTATCGGTGGGAAAGATGGCAAATTCCATTAATACTGACATAAATTCTTTTTTTTGGTTATACAATGGTTGGTTCATTTTTGGCGACCGGGTTTTTCCCTCCACCTCATATGCACCCTGGTACCCTCACCGGGCCTGGAGTCAATATGCAGGTCAACCTGGTGAAGCCGCATGATTCGCTGGACCAGGGAGAGGCCGATGCCACTTCCTTCGCTCATCCCGCTGTTGCTGCCCCTGAAGAACGGCTGAAATAATTTTGGCAGTTCGGATTCCTCAATGCCCACCCCCCTGTCTTCCACGATAATTTCGGGGGGGCCATTGGCACCTTTCGTTTCTAAGATAACCCTTGCGCTCCGGTCTTCCGAGAACTTGCAGGCATTTTCCATCAGGTTGCCCAGGGCAAGCCTCAGCAAGTAGGGATTGGCCTTCACGGTGATGGCATCTTCGTCATCCAACTGCTCGTCCAGCTGTATGCTGATGCGGTAATCGGGCTGCTCACGCAGCAGCTCCCGGCGGGCTTCCATTATCTCTTCGTCCAGCCTGCAACTGCCCAGGCTGACTTGGTGGGCTTCATAGCTGGATTTGGCCAGATCCATCAGTCCCGTACTGAGCCGGGAGAGCCGTCTAACGTCCTGCAGGAGCTTTGTGAATGCTTTCCTGCTTTGCTCCGGCAGGTCCTTCCTGGATAAGGCCAGCTCCACCTCCCCGCTGATGGCGCTCAGGGGGGTGCGCAGTTCGTGGGCCACGTTGGAGACAAATTCGCGCTGGGCGTCAAAGGAGTCCTCCAGGCGATCCAGCATCTTATTGAATGTCATGGCCAGCCCGGCCAACTCATCCTGTCCCCTGCCCTCACCCAATCGCAGGTGCATGTGACTGGCACTGATCTCCCCGGCCTTTTCAGCCATGCGGGATACGGGTCGCAGCACCCTTCCGGCAAAATACCAGCCTGCTACGAAGGTGATCAGAACCGCCACCACCCAGGCCAGCGACAGGTTCCAAAGCAAAGACATGAGCCCTTGCCTCCCGGTGTGGTCGTAGGCTGCGGCGGTAAGCACATAATCCTCCCCTGCATGATGATAAGCAATACCTAAAACCTCCCAGCCTTCCTGGACAAAACGAAGTTCCCCGGCAGACAGAATATCCCGGATCATACGTGGGGTTTCCTGCACAAAGTCAAGCTCCTCAGCATCGTGATACAGCAAATTGAAGCCACTGTCATAAATGGCCACCTCCACACCGCTTTGCATCTCACGGCTTTGCAGGTAAATGGCCTGTAGTGCGGCGGCCTCCACACCCCACTCCAGGAGAACCTTTGCCCGGATCATGGCTTCAGCCCTGACATGCTTAAAGGAGGCCTCCCTGCGATCGGAGGCAGCGGAAAAGTAGATAAAAAGGGCAAAGATCAGCAGTAAGCCTCCGGTAATCAGGCTGAATAACAAGGTGAGCTGGCTGCGTATCTTCATCTTGGGTTATATTGCATGATCCTGGTCCGGGCCATCTCAGCTTTGTTCCCTCTCCAGTATGAAACCCATCCCGGCCCGTGTGTGTATCAACCGCGTTTCAAAAGGCTTATCCACTTTTTTTCTCAGGTAATTGATATAGACATCGATGAAGTTCGTGCCCGTATCAAAATGGGTGTCCCACACTTTTTCGGCAATCTCGGAGCGCGACAATACCCTCTCAGGGTTATTGAGCATATACTCCAGCAGCTTAAACTCCTTGGGCGTTAACTTGATCTCCGTCCCTGCACGCCGGGCCGTCTTGTTGTGGACATTGATTTCCAAGTCCTCGTAGCGAAGAAAGGGGCTCCTGGTATGCCCGGCATTGCCGGCCCTCTTGAGCAGGGCCCTGATGCGTGCCAGCAGTTCCCTGAACTCAAAAGGCTTGATCAGGTAGTCATCGGCCCCGGCGTCAAAGCCCTCCACCTTGTCGTCGGTGGTTCCCAGGGCTGTGAGCATCAGGATGGGGATCGCAGGCTTGTTGGCCCGGATCTTCCGGCACAGATCCAGTCCGTTGATTTCTGGCATGACAATGTCGGAGATGATCAAATCGTATTCGTTGGCAAGGGCAAGTCGCAACCCCATCAAACCATCGTAAGCCAGCTGGGTCTTATAGTCATTCTCCTCAAGACCTCTTTGTATGATCTCTGCCAGTCGCTTGTCATCCTCTATGATGAGTATCCGGCCCATGGAAAAAGGATTTGATACAAAAGTACAAGCATCCCGGGAATTAAAGGCATTTTCTAATGGTTTTCTAATGATGGACCTGCCCCTGGGGAGATTTAATGGTTTAATTTTACCTTGGATTTACGGTGAAGCTTACCCAAACATTATGTCATGGTAGAAGACAATGATAAGAACCGGCAATGGCACAAGCGCCTGAGCCATGCAGACAGCATTCGCAATGCCGTCAGGGAGCTGGAAAACCTTCCGGAGGCCGAACTCGGTGACATATTGCAGGTGCTTAAGCTGGAGGACATTGTGGAAGTGATGTCGCTGCTCAGGGAAGAAAAGCAAGGTTCGGCCCTGGCAAGTTTTGACATAAGCAGGCGCCTGGAAATCTTTCACAACGTAAGCAGAAAGTGGTTTGCAGCGCTGTTTGAGAAGATGCCTTCCGACGCCAGGGCCGATACTTTTCAGCAGCTGGATACACAGGGGCGGGTGAGTCTGCTGCCATACCTCCACAAGACAGTAAGGGAAGATGTTTTAAAGCTAAGCGCTTACCCCCATGATACAGCTGGGGGCATTATGAGCACCGACTTTGCGATCATCAGTGAAAACCTGAACTGCGAACAAGCCCTCCAGCAATTGAGGCAGGAGGTGCCACACGATAAAATGCTGTACCACCTCTATGTGGTAGACGAGGGAATGCGTCTCAAAGGCTTCATGACCCTAAAGGAACTGGTCATTTCCGAGCCTAAAGAAAGCGTCTCAAGCATTATGCGACGCGACTTTCCCCTTGCCAGACTGGACGAAGACAGGGAGACGGTGGCCAAAAAAATTGAAAAGTACGACCTGCTGGCACTTCCCGTTGTCAATGAGGAGAACCAGCTAATGGGCATCGTGCACCAGGATGACGCCATCGAAGTGATACGCGCTGAGCAGACCGAGGACATGGAAAAGTTCATGGGCATCATTCCCGGCAGCGAGATCCTCAACTACAACCAGACCTCCGTGGCCGGACATTTCCGGAAACGAATCATCTGGCTGGCGATCCTCACCGTGGTGGGCTTTGTCTCAGGCCTGATCATCCGGCAGTATGAAGAGGCCTTGTCCGCCCTGATGATACTTGCCCTGTACATTCCCATGATGGCCGACACCGGGGGTAACTCAGGCAGCCAGGCTGCCACCGTGGTCATCCGTGCCATGGCCCTTGGACAGCTTACCACTGCCAACTGGCTGAACATTCTTTTCAAGGAGTGGCGTATCTCCATGTTACTGGGAACGGTACTGGGCGTGATCGCTTTTGCCATGATCATCGTCATCTCGCGCGACAGCGCGGCAGCCCTTGAGCACGGACTGGGTTTCATTGCCTTCGGCATAGCCCTGGCCCTGGCCCTGCAGGTGGTCACCTCCACCATCATTGGGGCTGCCCTGCCCTTACTGGTGAACCGGCTGGGGGGAGATCCCGCGGTGGCTGCAAGCCCTGCCATCACCACCGTGGTGGATATCACCGGACTGCTGATCTATTTTGGCGTGGCTACGCTGCTGTTTTTTTGATTATCACGGAATTTAAAAAAATTGTCGTGTATCTTTGGCCCATGGATCAAAGCGTCGTTTTCGCCACCCTTTTCCTGGTGCTCATTTTATTCGCCTGGGGCCGCATAAGACATGATGCAGTAGCCCTGCTTGCCCTGTTTATATTGGTGGTAGCCGGGATCACTCCTGCAGAGAAAGCTTTTGAAGGTTTTGCCCACCCCGCGGTGATCACCGTGGCAGCCGTGCTGGTGATTGGGAAAGCCCTGGAGTATAGTGGATTGATTGACTTGCTGGGCAAGTGGGTTATGAAGATAGGCAAAGGGCTCCTATTGCAGATCCTGACGCTGTCAGCGATTGTGGCGGTGGCCTCTGCCTTCATGAACAATGTGGGAGCCCTGGCCATTATGATGCCCGTGGCCATCGCCCTGGCGCGCAAAAGCGGTCATCCCCCCTCCTACATCCTGATGCCCATTGCTTTTGCTTCTCTGCTGGGTGGTATGACAACGCTCATCGGTACCCCGCCAAACATTATCATTGCCACCTTCCGGGCGGATGAAGCGGGTGAGGCTTTTGGCATGTTCGATTTCACGCCGGTGGGCGTGGTGCTGGCACTCACAGGCATCCTTTTTATTTCCTTCCTGGGATGGCGGCTCATCCCAAAACGCGCAGCCAGCAAGTCGGCTGGAGACCTGTTCGACATCGATGAGTATATCACTGAACTGAAAATTTCGCGCGATGACAAGGTGAAGGGCAAAACGGTGGCAGACCTGCAGGAACTGACAAACGCGGAGTTTCAGTTGCTTGGTCTTGTCAGGGACGGAAAGCGAATCCACGCCCCGGGGCCTGAGGAGACCTTCAAACTGAATGATATCCTCATCATTGAAACCGATGCTGAGGGACTGAAATCCCTCATGGACGACACCGGTTTGAAGCTGGTGGGGGACAAAAAATTCCGCAAAGATGCCGAAGGCTCCAAACAGATCAAAATCACCGAAGCCATAGTGATGGCAGATTCTTCCATTATCGGCCGATCGGCGGCGGCTCTGAGGATGCGAAGCCGCTATGGGATCAACCTGCTGGCCGTGGCCAGGAAAGAACAAAAGATCCGCCGGCGCCTGGACCACATCATATTTCGCACCGGGGACGTCCTGCTGTTGCAGGGCCGTGAGCACATGATCGACGAAGTGGTCACCAACCTTGGTTGCCTGCCCCTGGCCCAAAGGGGTTTACGCCTGGGTTATGAGCGACGCATCCCCATGGCTCTCGGCATCTTCCTGGCCTCCATCATACTGGTGGTGAGTGGCCTTCTCCCCGTGCAGATAGCCTTCGCCATGGCGGCGCTCACGCTGGTGATCTCAGGTGTCCTGCCACTGAAGACTGTATACCAGAGCATCGACTGGCCGGTGATCGTGCTCCTGGCCGCCATGATCCCCGTGGGAACAGCACTGGAAACCACGGGGGGTGCCGCGCTGATTGCAGGGCAGATCCTGCGGGCCGGCGAGATCCTGCCCGCCTGGGCCATGTTAACCATCATCCTCGTGGTAACCATGTTCCTTTCGGATGTGATCAACAACGCCGCCACGGTGGTGCTGATGGCACCCATTGCCATCAGCGTGGCCAATGGGCTCGGCTATTCCATAGACCCCTTCCTGATGGCGGTGGCAGTGGGCGGCTCCTGCGCCTTTCTGACCCCCATCGGACACCAGTCCAATACCCTGGTGATGGGCCCCGGCGGCTATAAGTTCACAGACTACTGGAGGATGGGCCTGCCGCTGGAGGTGATCATTGTGGCCATTGGAACACCCATGATCATGATAGCCTGGCCCCTCTGAATTGACATCCGCCTTTGGTTATGTTGCTTGATTTACTTACTTTTACAGCTCCAAATCACAATCCTTATTAATCCTACAATCTTGATTTTCAAATGAAAAAGCAATTACTCGCCTTCATCGCACCATTCGTTTTTGCTGCATTTATGCAGCTCAACGCCCAGTCGCCGATGATCAATTTTGAGCCGGAGAGCAGCCGGACAGAAGTACAAAGCAATGATTTTGAAGCAACCCGAGTAAATTTCGCCTTCGAAGGCCTGAATTTTTTCCAGGTTAAAACTGAGCAGGGCACATTCACCGAGCTGGTGATGCCTTCGGGCTACAGCGTTGGAGAGCTGGGCACGCCCAAGCTTCCCGCCCAGCATAAACTGGTTGAGGTGCCTTTCGGGGCCGACGTGCAGGTGGAAGTCCTTGGATACACGGTAAGGGAATACAAACTGGCCGATTTTGGCGTGGAATTCCCCCTCATGCCGGTCCAGCCTTCCTTGCGCAAGGACCAGGATGTGAGCGAGGTCCCTTTTGAGTTTCAGCCCACCCTTTACACCAAATCCACCTACATTGAGCCCGACCTGGCCAGCATTGAAGTGCTGGGTGTAATGCGGGGACAGCGCCTGGCGCGTCTCACCGTAGCCCCCGTTCAGTACAATCCGTCCAGCGGAACAATCCGCGTTTATAATGACGTGGAGGTGGAGGTGCAGTACAGTGATGCCGATGAAGCCCTGACACGTTACATCAAGGCATCCACCTTCTCCCCCTATTTTGAACACATCTATCAGCGGGTGATCAATCCCTTTAACACCGGGGACATCTTTGACGACCACCCGGATCTGACCAAATATCCCATCAAGATGGTGATCGTGTCCCACGACGACTTCCAGGAGAGCCTCCAGCCTTTCATTGAGTGGAAGACCATACAGGGCTTTGAGGTCATCGAAGCCTACACCAGCGAAGTGGGATCAACCGCCGCGGCCATCCAGAGCTTCATTCATACACAATACGATGCGGGCACCCCCGATGACCCGGCCCCCACTTTCGTGATGGTGGTAGGTGATCCCACCAGGCTGCCGGCCTCTGCAGTGGGAAGTGCCTCCAACCAGGTGACAGACCTCTATTATGGATCCGTCGACGGCGATATGTTCCCGGAAATGTACGTGGGGCGCCTCTCGGCACGCAACGTGCAGGAGCTTCAAAACCAACTGGATAAGATCCTGTATTACCAGCAGTACGAATTTGAAGACCCCAGCTACCTGAACGATGTCACACTGATCGCCGGCCAGGATGGCTTCTGGAACCCCCAGATCGGTCAGCCTACGGTCAATTATGGCACACAGAATTACTTCAACACGGCCAATGGCTTTACCAATGTGAATGCGTTCCTGAACTCCTATGCCGGGGTTTACGACGAAGAAAGGATCTCGGTGAGCCTGATCAATTTCACCGCCCACTGCTCGCCCACGGCCTGGGCCGGTCCCTATCTCTATGCCAGCGACATTCACAACCTTACCAACGCAGGGAAATTCCCCCTGGCCATCGGGAATTGCTGCCAGAGCGCCCTTTTCAGTCACCCCGAAAGCATCGGCGAAGCCTGGGTGAGGGCCGAAAACAAAGGTGCCGTGGCATATATCGGCTCGGCGCCCAACACCCACTGGTTCGAAGATTTTTACTGGGCAGTGGGAGCCTTCCCCATCCAGGGCAACAATGGTGGCTATGTACCCACCGTGGAAGAGACCACCATGGGTGTGTATGATGCCCAGTTTACCGGCGACTATCATGCCGTGGCTTCCACCAAGTTTGTTGGGAACCTGGCCCTCACGGAAGCGCACCTGCAAAACTACCCCACCCACTCCAGCGCGCTTTGGTACTGGCAGGGATATCAAACTTTCGGTGACCCCTCCACCATCATCTATTTTACCGAAGGGAGCGAAAACGTGGTGAGCCACATGCCCATCGTGCCCATCGGACTGGATACATACACCGTGGAAGCCCTGCCTGGTTCTTACGTGGCAGTATCCATGAACGGCGTGCTCCACGGGGCGGCCTTTGTGGACAGCACGGGAGAGGTGGAAGTGCCCATCGATCCCATCCTGGAAGGCGGGGACGTGACCATTGCCGTGACGAAACCACAGTATATCCCCTACATCGTTGAAGTGCCTGCCGCAGCGCTTGAAGGACCTTTCATCGTCCTGGATGACTACCTCATTAACGATGCAGCCGGGACCCACCAGGCCATCTACGGGGAGAGCTTCTCCATCGATGTGACACTGGTCAACGTGGGAGCCGATCCCGTGGGCGAGGTGGTGGCCACGCTGAGCGGCGATGATGGCTACATCAGCCTCCTGAACCCAGGCGAAGAGATCCCCTTCGATCCCATGGATGCAGGAGACAGCGGAAACACCTCCACCGTGGAAGACGCCTTCAGCTTCGAGGTGTGCATGCAGGTGCCGGACCAGCACCAGGCTACCTTCATCCTGACCGTGACGGACGGCAATGAAGAGTGGTCATCCAACCTGAGGATCAGGGCCAATGCTCCCATCTTCTCCATCAACCCCAGCTATGTGGTGGACGACTCTGAGCACGGCGACGGCAACGGCCGCCTGGATCCCGGTGAAGAGGCCCTCCTGCTCTTTGAGCTGACCAATAACGGCCATGCCGTAGCCAAGGAGGCCGTGGCCCACCTGCAAGGAGACTCACCCTATTTCACCATTCAGCAGGGTGAGCTGAACCTGGATCCCATCCCGGCCGGAGAAACTATCCAGCTGGTCTATGAAGTCTCTGCCCACCCATCTGCGCCTGAAGGAACACCGGTTAGTCTCAGCCTTCACGTGGAAGACGGCCACAGCGACCAGGCCGACGCAGAGCTTTTCATCGGGCAGCTGCCGGAGATCGTCATGGGCGAAGGAAACCAGGAAAGCCACCACTACCCATTCTACAACTTCTACCGGGCAAACCGGACCCAGATGCTGTATATGTCTGATGAGCTTGGGGCTGGTGAAAAGACCATCACCGAGCTGGCCTTTGACATCGTGCACGCCTCCAGCTCCCACAATGTGTTCCCGGATTTTTACATCCGCATGATGCACACCGACATCAGCAGCTTCCCCGGCAACTTTGTCAACACCGACAACGCACAGGTGGTCTACTTTGCCGACCCCTACACCATGCCCCTGGAAACAGGCTGGAATCACTGGGAACTGCAAGAGTACTTTGAATATGACGGCAGCAGCAACCTCCTGGTGGAGGTGGTCTGGGGCCGAATGCCCAACTGGACATCCAACTTCTACAGGGTGGCTTGTACGGATGTTGGTAACAACACCGTAGCCTATGGTTACAGCGACTGGGACGACATACCCAACTACAATGGCTCCAGCAGTGTCAGGCCCAACCTGTGGCTGGCCTTTGCCGCCGAAGAGCCGGAAGACACCCACCAGCTGAGTTTCCTTGTGAAGGATGTCAACGAGAACATCCTGGAAGGCGCCTCCGTACTCATCGGATCCCTTACACAACACACCGATGCTGAGGGCGAAACCCTCTTTAACCTGTTACCGGGAACCTATGGCTACAAGGTATTCAAGCAGAATTATTCCTCCGTACAAGATGCCGTGGAGCTGGAGGATGACATGAACCTTGAGGTGGTCCTCACATCCGGATCCTTTGCCGTAACCTTCTACGTGGATCTTTCGCAAGCCATCGAGCACCAATTGCTGGACGACTTTGATCCGGACAATCACCACATACTCATTACGGGATCCATGCTTGACTGGGCAGAACCCGGGTCAGAGCCCGAGCACCAAATCATGGAGCATGTGAGTGCAGACCCGCACATTTACCGCATAACGCACCACCTGGCGCCGGGTGAGTACTCCTATAAGTACTTCTCCGATGCCATCGGGGCCGGATGGGACGGCGGAGAGTGGCCAGGCGACCCCAACCGCCTCGTGGAGGTACACGACCATGATATCACCGTAGAAGATTTGTTTGGACCGGATGACCTCAGTGTGATCGAATCCGGTGATCTCAGCGTGATGCTGTATCCCAACCCGGCAAGGACCATCTTTACCGTGGAGGCAAACCAGGCGATCCATGGCATCCAGCTGTACGATATGCTGGGACAAATGGTCTACGATGCGAAAACAGCCGGATCTTACAACCATACGATCCGTGTAGCCGGAATGAATACCGGCATATACCTCGTAAGGATCCATACCAGTGCCGGTGTGATTACGCACCGGGTGCAGATTAGTCAGTAAATCCAGGGGCAGGGGTCACTTCACAAGGTGGCCCCTGCCCGTGGATGCAATACCCAAGCCCAACTGATGAAGAGCAGATACTCACTCAGTCTTGGAAAGCCTTTTGGGATCAGGGTGTCCGTCCACTGGACGTTCTCCCTGCTGATTCTATGGATCATCCTGATCAGCCTTGGCAGGGGATTAGGTCCTGAGCAGATCGCCATGCACATCCTATTTGTGCTGGCACTATTTGTCTGTGTGGTACTGCACGAGCTGGGACATTCCCTGGCAGCCATCCGGCTGGGTGGCTCGGTGGAGAGCATCACACTGCTGCCCATTGGAGGGATGGCCCACCTGTCCAAAATGCCTGAAAAGGCCCGTGACGAGTTCATTGTTTCTGCAGCAGGCCCCATGGTAAACGTAGTGATCGCTGCCATACTATGGATCTACCTGAGGTTGGTCCGGCCGGTGGACATCGCTGAGGTTGAGTTTGAATCCATCACTTTCAACAATTTCGCCATCATGCTCCTGGCCGCCAACCTGTTCATCGTGGCTTTCAACCTCATACCCGCTTTCCCCATGGATGGAGGGCGGCTCTTTCGGTCCCTGCTGGCCATCAGGATGAGTCGGCTGAAAGCCACACAGATCGCTAAGGATATCGGCCAGGTATTTGCCATTGTCTTCATTGTGGCAGGCCTGTTTTTCAATCCCTTCCTGGTCATCATCGGCTTCTTTATCCTGTTGGGTGCCAAGGGGGAGTACGAGATGATCAAGTACCAGGATGTCCTTAAAGATTATACGGTGAAGGATATCATCAAAACCGAGTTTGCTGAACTGGATGCGGAAGACAGCCTGGACAAGGCAGCCAAAAGGCTGGTACAAATATCGGATAATGGCTTCGTGGTGAAGGCAGATGGCGAGTTTCAGGGTATCCTCACAAAAAATGCCCTTATCAACGGATTGAGCACCCACGGCAAGGATAGTCCGGTGAAAGAGGTGATGCATACGAGTTTTGACAAGATCAGTCCCGACCAGGCATTGTTTGAAGTCTATCAGCACATGCAAAAAAACAGGCAGTACCTGATGCCTGTCTTTGAACAGAACCGCTTTGCGGGCATATTGGACCTTGAAAACCTGCATGAGTTTTTCCTGATCAGAAAAGCAACGGCCTGAACGGATGTCCCGACCCAGGCTGCAACGATAACACCGAAATGAATATAAATAAGAAGGATCTGCACATTCTCATTGTGGATGATGAGAAAACGGCCCATCAGCTTTATAAGTTGATGCTCAAACCGGAGGGACACACGTTGTACCACGCTGAGAACGGAAAGGAGGCGGTGGATGTTTTTTCTGACAACAAGAATATAGACTTGATCCTGATGGACATCAAAATGCCCATCATGGACGGCTATAAGGCAGCCAGGGAAATCAGGAAGATCAGCAGGGAGGTGGTCATTGTAGCACAGACAGCTTATTCGCTGGCTGCTGACAGGGCAAAAGCAAGGGAAGCAGGTTGCAATGCCCACCTGGCAAAGCCGGTAGACAGGCTGGACCTCCTGGAAACGATCGCTAAACTGTGTGGATGATCACAAGTCCAGTAAGGCCTTGATAAACTGGTCCCCCTTCAATAGTCCGAATGAGCCTGCCTTTACACTTTCCTCGTCGTAGGTTTTCACATCATCCCCAGGAACGCCAGGCGTGAAGATCATGAATGGCACCGGGTCGTGGGTATGGGTGCGCAGATCACAGGGGGTGGGATGATCCGGCAAGATGGCGATGGCTACCTTGTCGTCCAGCTTCTGTGTTTCTTCAACAATGTATTTTACCACCCTGGCATCAAGGTATTCAAGGGTACGCACTTTGAGGTCCGCATCCCCTTCGTGTCCGGCCTCATCGCTGGCTTCAATATGCAAGTAGACCAGGTCAGCTTCTTGCAAGGCCTCCACCGCCGCCTTTGCCTTCCCTTCATAATTGGTGTCATAAAGACCTGTGGAGCCAGGTACCTTGATGGCTTTGAAGCCCGCATATTCACCAATGCCATAAATCAGGTCTACCGCAGAAATGACGGCCCCGGTCTTTCCATATAATTCCTGGAAAGTCTTCATTTGCGGTCGATAGCCAGGCGACCAGAACCAGACCGAGTTGGCGGGATCTTTCCCCTCGGAGACACGTTTCAGGTTGACTGGATGCTGTCCAAGAAGCGCCTGGGATCTAAGGATGATGTCATTGAGCAGTGCGGCAGTCTGATCGCCTTCAGGCCGTGTGCTTCTCACCATAAGTCCCTCGAAGGCCTGGCCCGGCACGTCGTGCGGTGGCGTGCAGTGAATATGGCCGGATCCCCCTCGCATCACAAAGAGATGGCGGTAACTCACACCCGGATGGAAGCGGTAATCCTTAGTGGCTAGCTGCTCATTCAGGTCCTTCACCAGCCGGTGCGATTCTTCGGTGGGAATGTGACCTGCACTGTGATTCTTTATTCGTCCCGCATCATCAATGCATACCAGGTTACAGCGCATGGCCAGGTCATTATCCTCCAGGCTCACACCCATGCTGGCTGCTTCCAGCACTCCCCGGCCCTGGTAAACGGCCTTCACGTCATAGCCCAAAACGGCCAGGTTGGCTATCTCGCTACCCGGAGGCATGTCGTCGGGTACCGTCTTTAGCAGTCCGCAACGCGAGCGGGCGCACAGCGCATCAATGTGGGGGGTCTTTGCTGCCATGAGCGGCGTCTTTCCTCCGAGTTTTTCGATGGGATAATCGGAACAACCATCTGCCAATATAATAATGTACTTCATAGACGCTGATTTTTTCCTGTATACTATTTTTCCAGTGGGGTTTTTTAGCATTGGGGGCGGCTTGAATTACCTGGTGCCGGCTAGCTTGTTTTCAGCAGATAATCCCTGAAATCCCCGTACTTATGCTCCATGAGTGAATAGT
>SKNE01000092.1 GCA_007120675.1 Bacteroidales bacterium | reverse complement strand
CAACTGGTTGATATGAGTGGGCGGCCGGGTTTTGATTCAAGCAATTCCTTGTACTTGTTGGCGATCAGTTCAGCGCCAAAAGCCACCTCATTCACATAATCAAAGCCCAGGGCCTTGATCATCCCCACAAAATGCTGGTAATTTTTGATATCGGTAAATTCTCCGGCAATGCTGGGCGCCACAATGGCAGCCACCCGGTGATGGCCCAGGAGAAGGTTTTTCACCTTGTCGATGGAGAAGGCGAACATCTTGGCGTCGCGGCTGCAGACACGGATGCAATTGCCGCAGGCAATGCAACGGCTGGGTATGATCTCCGCCTGGCCATTGGCAATCTTGATCGCCTTGGCCGGACACTCACGCACGCAGGTATAGCAGACCTTGCAGCGATCCTTTACCGTATAGATGATCTCTTTATTCTTTTGCGACATAGGCTTTATGGTGGCTGATTTATTGATGATGTGGCGGATGAATGACGGCCCGGTTCTGCTGGCGCATCAGGTCCTTTTTATCCATTGGCGAAAGGTTTCGTGGGCCGGATTGTCCCCTTCAGTCCCGCACAGGTCCCGCACAGCGGGATTCTCCCCTGCACTGGCAAAGGGATTGATCTTTTCCATCTCCACGCACATTTTCTTCCGTGCCATGCTTTTTTCAAATCCACGGCTAATGGGCTGTCCCCCGCCACCTGCGCAGCCCCCAAGGCAGGCCATCACCTCCACGTAATGTATGTCCCTGCGCCCTTCTTCCTCCAGCTCCCTGAGGTAGGCTTCTGCCTCTGCGATGCTGCTAACCCAGGCGAAACCCAGCTGATCGTTGCCGATCGTCACCCTGGTTTCGCGGCGATTACCCGGATTTTTCGGTTGGATGAACTTAAATTGGTCTGCCCGCTTGTCATCCATCATGCGATGAAGCTCCCTGGCCACGGCTTCCGCTTTCCCGCCGGAATAGCCGAGCTTCCACGCTGCGGCCGATGACCCGTTGTAGGGGCTGTCGACCCCCTCCTCCTCCATCCGGGCAATGTCCAGTCCAAAACTGCGCAAGAGTCTAAACAACTCCCTGACAGTGAGGACGGCATCCACCTCGGATATCCCTTTATGGGTATTTGATTCCAGTGTTGATTCGTACTTTTTGGCCACACAGGGCATCACTGCCACAGAAAAAACTTGCTCCGCCTCCACGCCGGCACGCTTTGCATAATCGGTTTTGAGCAGGCTGCCAAACAGCTGCTGTGGCGATTTGGTCCCGGCCAGCTGCTCCAGGGATTGCGGCCTGAACATCTCTGCATAATACACCCAGGATGGACAACAGGAAGAGATCATTGGCAGCTGGTCATCTTTTTTGTCCCTGATCAGACCGGCGAGCTGCCTGGCCTCTTCCACCACATGAATGTCACTGGCTGTCCCCATGTCAAATACCCTGCCCGCACCACACCTTCGCAAGGCAGCGGCTATACGCTCAAGCACCTTCTGGCGGGGCTTCAGTTCCAGGCTTTCTGCCACAGAGGCCACCACGGAGGGGCTGATGAAAAACATCACTTCCGTCCCCTTCCGGGCCAGCGCCGCCTGCACCTTTTCCAGGTGGGATATATCCAGGAGGGCGGCAGTGGGGCATACCTGGATGCACTGGCCGCAATGGATACAGCTGGATACGTTGAGCCCCTTGTTAAAGGCGCTGTTGACCATGGTCTGGTTACCCCTTGAAATAAAGTCGATGGCGGTCACCAGCTGCACCTCCTCGCACATGCGGACACAGCGGCTGCAGAGCACACATTTGGCGGGGTCCCTTGCCACGCTGCTACTGGAGTAGTCGGGATACTGGGCATTCTTTCGGGCGAAATACTTGCGCTCCTTCACATTCATCTCTTCTGCCAGCCACTGCAGCTCGCAATGCCCGTTTCGCTGACAATAGAGGCAGTCGTCCGGGTGGTTCGAAAGCAGCAGCTCCACCAGTGATTTGCGGGCACGCATCACACGCTGTGAATTGGTGCGCACCTTCATCCCCTCCTTTACGGGGTGGGCGCAGGACGTCACCAGGTCTCGCTTGCCTTCCACTTCAACCACGCAAAGGCGGCAAGCGCCGGTGGGCGAAAAGCGGTTCATGTGGCAAAGGGTGGGCACCTTAAACCCATTGCTGCGCAGGGCTGTCAACAGCGAATCCCCTTCCTGCACGCGAATCAGTTTGTTATTGACCTCTATCTGGAAATCCATATATCCTTCGTTCAGCTTGTTCTTTTTCACGGCGGCCGGCAAAAACGGTCACTGTCGCAGGCCCCTGATCATTTAATCAATACGGCATTGAACTTACACACATCATGACAGCTGCCACAGCCGATGCATTTATCCTGCACAATGAAGTGCGGATACCTGGGTGATCCGATGATGGCGTCCACGGGACACTTCTGGAAGCAGGCCGTGCATCCGGTGCAGGCATCCACATCGATGAGGTAGATCCGCAGGTCAGTGCAGACATTGGCCTCACACTTTCGTTCAAAGATGTGTGCGTCAAACTCGTGCTTGAAGTACTTCAGGGTATTCAGTATGGCGTTGGGTGCTGATTTTCCCAGGGAGCACAAAGAGGTTTCACCAATCACTGCGGCCAGGCTTTTCAGCTGCATCACCCCCTTGAACCGCTCCAGCGTCTGAAACGATTTCTCATCGGATGGACGGCGGGTAGCCCGCTCCATCACCTCCAGCATCCGGGCTGTACCTTCCCGGCAGGGGATGCATTTGCCACAGCTTTCCTTTTTGAAAAAAGCCGTGAAAAACTTGGCCAGGTCCACCATGCAAACACCCTGGTCCAGCACCACGAATGCCCCACTTCCAAGTGCTGCCCCAATATCTTTAAGCACCTTAAAATCAATTTCCTTGTCCAGGTTTTCTTCTGTGATGTAACTGCCGCTGTTGATGCCGAGGACGATGGCTTTGAAGGTTTTGCCGTCAGCCATTCCGCCACCGATCTTTTCAATGACGTCTCCGAAGCTGGTTCCCATGGCCACCTCGGCGGTGCCATAGCGGCGCAGGCTGCCTGACAGGGTGAAAAGCTTGGTCCCCTTGCTGGTTGGGGTGCCCAGCGACTGAAACCACTCCGGGCCATGCCTGATGATCAGCGGCACATTGATGAGGGTTTCCACATTGTTGACGATGGTGGGTTTATTCCACAGGCCCCTTTCCGCCGGATAGGGGGGCTTGGATGAGGGCATGGCCCGCTTCCCTTCAATGCTGTTGTTCAGGGCCGTTTCTTCGCCACAGACGAAAGCCCTGGCACCCTGCTTGACCACCACGTCGATATTGACTCCTGAGTCGTAAATGTGGTGACCTGTCAGTCCGTAATCACGGGCTTGCTCAATGGCTTCTTCCAGCCTTTTCACCGCCAGGGTGAACTCCTGCCTGATGAAGACATAAGCCTTTGCAGCTCCCACGGCATATGCAGCAATCAGTACCGCCTCAATGAGCCTGTGCGGATTGCTTTCGATGACCACCCTGTTCATGTAACTTCCCGGATCGCTTTCCACGGCATTGCACACGAGGTATTTCTGGTCACTGACGGTATCCAGGGCCGCCTGCCATTTTTTTCCGGTTGGAAAGCCCCCTCCGCCTCGTCCGGATAATCCGCTGCGGGTAATGATATCACACACCCCAGCCGGTGTATGGCGGGCAATGGTATCGGCAAAAGCCCAGTATCCGCCACGGGCGATGTACTGTGAGACGGAGACGGGGTCGATGAGGCCACAATGCTCCAGCAGCAGGCGGTGCTGATGAGCGAAAAAGGGATGCTCTTCCATGGTATCCACATTGTCCCACTGTTGCAGGATGGGATTGGCATATTGTCCCAGCAAGGGCAGATCCGGCAGGTTGTCATTCATGATCTCATCCATCAGCAGCTGCACTTTGTCTGCCGTCAGCCGGCCAAAAGACAGCCTTGTCTTGCCGGGAAGCTGAACATCCACGATGGGTTCTTCGCAGCAGAGGCCGTTGCAGCCACCCTCCACCAGCACTGCATCCATATGGTGATCGGACAGGTATTCCTTGATGGCCTGGTAGGTGGCGCGGGCTCCGGCGATCTGGGCACAAGTCGCCATGCCCACGTAGATGTGTGCTTTGTGCACGCGCTCGCCGGCAATGTAAGACAACTGCTTTTTCAGTGCCAGTTCTGCATCCCGCCGGGGGTCCAGAAGGACCTGCCGGATCAAAAACTCTTTTATGTCAATATCTGTACCGGGTGTCATAAGGCATTATTTTCAGCATTCCGAATGGAGCTTACCAGGTCTTTGAGTCCATCCATACTGAGGTTGGTGTGGTATGCTTCGTTGATCTCAATGAGTGGTGCCAGTCCGCAGGCGCCCACACAACTGACCACCTCCAGGCTGAATAATCCCGCCTTGTCTGTTTCCCCGTCGGTGATCCGCAAGAGCTTCTCCAGCTCCTT
>SKNE01000284.1 GCA_007120675.1 Bacteroidales bacterium | reverse complement strand
CTTACTGGAAAAGGGGCGGGTGATCAAGGACCTGCGTCCCCCAGCCGACGACCTGGCCGGGATAGAACGCTACTTTTCCCTCCAGGCAGAATAGAATGACGACCCCAGGCAGGGCTGCAAGCCCAGGGTCAGGGCCGGGACGCACACCAGGGCCAGCGCTGCAAGCCGGCAAAGCGGGACCCTATCCCAGGCTCCGCAGTGCCTCCATCAGCACTTCATCCACTTCCTGGTCGGCAGGCTGCGGAGGGCGGTGATCAAAGATCCGGCCATCACGCCCAATGACATAGAAGGTGGGGATCCAGCGGACATTGTATAGCGCCGGGACGCCCCGCTCACGACCCGGGGTGCGCATGTGCAGCCCGGTGATCTCATTTCTTTCCACCGACCTGCGCCAGGCTTCGTCGTCGGTGTCGATGGACACATACATGAACACCAGGTCCTCCTCCCCGGCAAAACGCTCCTTGAGCTCGGCCGCAGGGGGCACCTGCCGCATGCAGGGGGGACACCACGAAGCCCAGAATTTCAGGTACACCACTTTTCCCTTGTAGTCCGACAAGGACACCTCGTTGCCGTGAATGTCTGTCATGCTGAAACCGGGAGCGGGCTCACCCGCCCACAACGACCGTATCCTGTCCCATCCCGACTCCAGGCTCTCCTTATAAGCCCGCACAGGGGACGCCTCCATATACTCTTCATAGAGTTGGCGGGCCAGCTCCAGGTCGCCCGAGTTCATCTCGCGGCTGATCGACACGGCCTGGAGCTTGTATTTCTGGTGATCCGACAGGTGGATGCCGGCCAGGAGGTAGTTGCGGTGATGAATGGACATCTCCACCGGATGATCTTCTGCCCACTGATCTTCAGCGGCCCGGTGGTCCAGGTAAGAGAGCAGGAAGTTTACATACTCCGGGTTGTCCAGTGCAGACGCTTCCAGCCGGATGGCCTCTTCAAGGAAGTCATAATAATCGGCCGGCAGGTCCGGTGCCTCATCCAGCTGGTTTAGGCGCTGGTGAAGGCCAGGGTAAGCCATGAGTTGGCGGTACTTTTCCACCTTTACCCGGGTAGTAAAGTAATCCACAAAGGCAGGCCTCAGCGCAGCCGCCCTGTTCCACTCCTCCTTATGGGCCACCTTTATGCTTGCCAGGCTGTCTGCCAGCTGCCTGAACTGATCCGGGCCCAACCTGCCAGCCTGCTCATTGATATAGGCAGCGCCCATTCCCTGCATCACCTCCTTTTCATGGTGCACCAGGAAGCTGTTCTCATTGGCCCCCAGGCCGGAGAACGCCACAGGGCCAGCGTCCCCATCGCCAGCAGGCTCCATAACCAGGTCATAGCCGGACTCAAGGAACAGCTCCTGGCGTCCGGCGGGACCGCTCAGTGTCGCCACCAGGGGTCCCGGCACCTCAAAGGTTTCCGAAAATGCCAGGGCATCATCCAGGTCAAAGGCAAAGACCTTTCGGTCGTTTAGGATAAAGTCCCTGAAAAAGTTAAGTTCAACGTCCCTGCCAGGCACCTCGTCCAGCCTGCCGCTGATGGTGACCGGGGGATGCTCGCGGGGAGTTCTCCCCTCCAGGGCGGCTAGCAGCACCTCATCAATGTTCTTGTGACTGGGACGGGGCGGACGGTTGTCAAGGATGTTTCCGTCCCTGCCGATGAGATAAAAGGTGGGCACACCCTTCAGGTTATAGCTGGAAGGCACTTCGTGACCGAAGCCCTCCACGTGGAGGTGCACGCCCTGGATGTCGTGTTGGCTGACTGCACGGCGCCACGCATTTTTATCCATGTCGACGGACACGTAGAGAAATACCAGGTCGTCCCTGCCGGCTATCCGCTTTTTCAGTTGTTTGGCATGGGGGATCTGCTGCAGGCAAGGTCCGCACCAGCTGGCCCAGAAGTCCAGGTACACCACCTTCCCCCGGAAATCCTCCAGTGAAACCTCCTCCCCATTGATGTCTGTCAGCTGGAAACCCGGGGCTGGCCTGCCAGGCGACAGGGCCATCACGATCTCGTATTCGCCCGAAGCGATGGCTGCGACCTCCTCGTGCGGATCCAGCTGCATGAAGCGTGTATACAGAGATACCGCCTCGTCGAAGTCGCCAAAGTTCAGGGCAGAGATCACCGACTCGGCCAGCACCATGTCGCGGCTCTTGCCATCCAGCGATGCTTTAGCCATTGCAAACCGCCTGGCAGCGTGCGACAGCTCGTCATCCATGGGGTATTGTTCCATCCGATAGCTTATATAGCTGTTCAGGAAGCTGAAGTAATGCCGGGATACCGTAAAGGCATCATCAAACAGGGCCTCATCCAGGAGGAAATCAAAGTAGTCGTCCGACATATCCACCTCCTCCCCTTCGGGTCCGAAGAAGGCGCGGGCCATGGGGTAGTCCACCAGGTAGCGGTACTTTTCGTAGAGGATGTGGGTGCGCACCAGGAACAGGAAGTCAGGATTCAGTTCATCAAAACGGGCAAAGCCCTCCAGGTAATCGATGGCCTCCCGGTAGAAGGTGCCCACATAGTCACGGAAAGCCTCAGGTCCTTTTTCACCCGCCTTGTTAAACACGGTCATCATCCCGTACCTGCTGCTCACATCTGCCTGGAGAGCCTGCAAAAAGGCGCTCTCCGCCGTATTGTCACCACTCATTACCACCGGGTCGTTCAGGTCTTCCGCATCGAAAACCAGGTGGATCCGGGCCCCTGGCTCCAGGTAGAGACGAACGGTCCGGCGGGGTACGTGCACATACACTTCCCTGGCCACGTCCAGGGGGAACCTCAGCTCAAAGGCATTGTTTGTGTCGAGGGGCGCAACAAACTCCTCCCGCTGGTTATTGATGACGTTGGTGATATAATACACCTCTGCCTGATCACCCGCGGGGTTATGCACCTCGGCGCTGATGACGGCGTATTCCTGCACTTCCTGCGCAGGCCGGCTGCATGCCATGGCGGCAAGGAGCAGCAAAAAAAGCCATATGTTTCTCATTTGTTGTTGAATTATACTGTCCATCGGCCCATGGCAATGGCACGTTACTGATTGAGGTTGGCACAAAAGCGCTGGCCTGTCTTTTGCAGGTGTAAAGTAAAGGATTTTTCACGAAAAGCGGGTAACTTTGTGGCAGCGTATGAAGGCAAAAAGGCATAGAATACCTGCTTTGGGCCGCTTCTTTGCGGCATGTGCCCGGTCCCTGCCCTGGCTCTTTTTTCTTGTGGCATGCGGGGTCGGGGCCACCGTTCACGGACAGGATATTGACGTTGAGTCGCTGATCCATGAGCGCAGGATCACTTGCGAAGACATTGCCCTGGGGGCCACCAGGCAGATTCCGGAGGCCCACCTGGCGGGAAGTACAGACACCCTGCAGGCCATCCTGGGCTATTGGGAATACCACTGTGGCATCACCGAGCCCATGATGCGCTTCACCATCCTCTGGCAGATTGAAACCAACACCTTCAGCCAGGAGTGGCTGCCCGACAGGTTGATAGAGCACCTGGAGGACCACCGGGAGGCCATTAAAAGCGTGGAGGCTGCCAACTACTTCTTCGATTTTGATGCTTGGCAATACCACGCCATGCACCCGGATTATAATGACTACACGGCGCAGATGGCGCAGCAGCTAAAGGAATACAACGACCTGGGACCGGAGGAGCGTTTTTTTGTCCGCTTTTACAGTCACGATTTTGAAGGGGCATGGCAGATGCTGGCCAACGACTCCCTGGAGGGCACGCGCATCGATTCCCTCTACCGGCAGCACACGGAGGTTGAGCTGCACAGGCAAAGGCTGCACCTGGGGTTTTATTTCGGCATGTGGCGACCCGAAGGCAACCTGGACGTATTGGGACTGAGTCCACAGATTGGTTTAATGGTTGAAGGCAACCGTCAGGCCTTATTGTATGGCCTGCACATGAAAATGGCCTTTGGTGCGCCCCGGCAGAGCTATGAGGTGGTGGTCGACGGTCAAACTTACCAGACAAGGAACATGATGCAGTTTTACATCGGACTGGTGGCGGGCATCGATTTGCTGAACAGCGAGGCGAACTCCCTCTTCCTGGCGCCGGGACTGGGTTATGACGGCATCGACCCCTTCAGCCAGGCTGACAGGGATGCAGGCATCAGTAAAACCCTTCACTCCCTGAACGCCAACGCATCCATCATATACCACCGGCGACTCGATACACGCAATATCATCACCGTCCTGCTGCGCTACAACCTGGTGAACTACCGCAACAGGGGAGGCACCGATCTTTCGGGTAATGTGATTACCTTTGGCGTGGGATACGGGCTGGGCCAGTGGTGAGAAGGCTGATCGCGGGCCGGGCCGCAGAGGCTATGGAACGGCCGTTCGGCAAGCCGGGCGTAAACGCTTTGAAGCGACCGCTCGGCAGACCGGACGCGGATCTTTTGCAAGTCATATGAACACCATTGAGGGATGCCCCGATTCAGGATCTCCGGTTTAAGGCGGGAGGAGAAGCAGACCTTCGCCCTCCACTTCAGCTATTCCTT
>SKNE01000184.1 GCA_007120675.1 Bacteroidales bacterium | reverse complement strand
CCCTGTTGCAGCAGTGCGACCTGCTCTTCTCCCAGCAGCCTGCCCAGGTCCTGCTGCAGGCGGCCCGCATCCACATGATACAAAGCCATCCGCTGGGGGTCTGCCAGCAGTACCACGCTTTGCTGCAATGGCCAGTGGTCAAAAGACAGCCCTGGCAGGCCATCCTTTAGGCGCTGCCGGACCCCTTCCAGGTACCCAGGCAGGTCGCTCCCGTGTTCGCCCAGTGGACGAAAACGGGCCTCAAGATAAGGCTGGCGGCTGGCAAACAGCCGATCGAACATATTTCCTTCCTCCCTGGCTTTGAATGATGCGTTGGGATAATGGTCCTCCAGGTGCTTTTTCACTTTATCAAGCAATGGCCCCAGGGTGACGGCAGAGGTTGCGCGAAGATGGATCAGGCTTTGCTCCCGGCTGTTCTCTTCATGCCTGAGCAAGAATTGCTGTCTTCCAATTTGGGCACTGTAATAGGCCATGTATTGATCGAGGTCCGCGCACAGTGCCAGGATGCGGCGGGTATTTTCCTCCACGGGAATGGGTTCGTTCCAGTCGATATGGATCAGTGCGGCATCCTGCTGCCGTGGGGGCAGGCGCTCTTTGTGGATCATCCGGACCATCAGGAAAAAAGCCACCAAAAGGAGAATGAGCACGGGCCAGACCAGTTTCTGCTTCCGCAAAACAAGTCGAAACCCGGTCTTGTAAAGGCCTGCGCAGACTGGCGCTTTCGTTCTCCGTACCGATCCGTTTACCGTTGGCGAAAGGCGTTTATGGAGGACATAATAATAGACTGGCACCAGGCACATGGCCACCGCAAGCGACATCGCCAGGCCGATGCTCACCGCCTTGGCCTGATCCAGAAACAAGGCACCCGGGAGTCCCCCCATGATGGCCAGCGGAAAAAAGACCGAGCAGGTGGTCAGTGCCGAGCTGACAAGCGGTCGGAACACTTCCGTGGAACCCTTTATGCAGGCCTGTTTCAGATCCGGACCGGAAAGCCGGTGACGGGTGATATTGTCCGTGAGGATGATGGCGTTATCGATCATCATGCCAATGCAGAGGATCAGTCCGGACAGTGATATGACATTGATCGACAGCCTCGCCAGGTAAAAAAACAGCATGGAGGCAAGCAGTCCGGCTGGCAGGGAAGCGATAACCAGGCAGGGAGCCCTGGGGTCCCGCATGAAGGCGATGATCACCACAAAGGCCAGTCCGCTTCCCCACAGCAGGCTCTGCCTGAGGTTTCGCATGCTGTGATCCAGGAGCGCTCCCTGGTCGCGGTCGACGACAATGTCCAGCGAGGGATAATCGTGGCGCAGCTGTTCCACCATCTCATCCAATGCCTTTTTCAGGTCCTGCATCCTGGCGTCAGCCTGCTTCACCACCGCCAGGGTGATGGCCCTCCGGTTGGCTGCCATCACCAGGCCATCTTCGGTCCGCGCGTTTGTCTCCATGCGGGACAGCTCATCCAGTCTCCAGAGGCGCCCCTGGTGGACCAGTTGAAGTTGGGCGATATCCGCCTCGGAGATCAGCTGGCCGCCGGTGCGCACGGGTAAAAGGAGTTGCTTATCATGCAGCAGGAGGTTTCCGAAGCCCATGCTGTGGTCACGGATCAGGGCTGCCACCACCTCCGTTGACAGGTCCATTGCGCGGAGCCTGTCCCTTTGGGGATAAATGAGTATCTCCGGAAATGCGCGCCCGCTCATATCGGCCATGGCCACCTGGGGGATTTGCTCAATCCGCCGCCGTACCACCTCATCCACAAATTCGCTGAGCTGCAGGAAGCGAAAATGGTCTGCACTGCTCCCAGCCTCCACGCCCCTTACACCCATGTCGTTCAGGCTGATATCCAGGTAAAGCACCGGGATGTCTGAGGCGCTGGATTTAACCACCACCGGACGTTTGATGTGGGCTGGCAGGCTGTTCATGGCCCTGTCGACCTGTTCATTGACTTCTATGTAGGCCAGGCCCATCCGGGTACCGTACTGGAATGACAGGTTCACGGTCCCGCTGCCGTCTTTCGATACACTGGTGATCTCCTCCAGCCCGTTGATTCGCATCAGGCGCTGCCTGAGCGGTCTCATCACATGGTCCTCCAGCCGCCTTGCATCGTCCGCCGGTGACCTCACATGCACGCTGATATGGGGGATGTCCAGGTCGGGCAACAACGACACCGGCAGCAGGCTGGTGGCCAGCAAGCCAAGCGCCACCAGGGCCAGGAAGGCCATGCTGACGGCCACAGGTCGATCCAGGAGAAATGAAACCATTTAGCGGATATTTACGGCCGATCCGTGGGCCAGGTTCCTGTTTCCAGCAATGATCACGGTATCGCCACACTGAAGGCTCGACAGCTTGTCCGCCCTGGCCTCCACACTGTAGTGGGTGCTGTTCTCGTGAACGATGGCCACGTAAGTCCACACCGCCTGCCCCTTTTCGTATCGGAACAACACCTCCTGCCTGTCGCGGAAAAGGACGGCTGGTTTGGGAACGACCAGGCGGTCCGGGATTTTCCTCCGGACCGCCACACGCACATTCGTCCCTTCCACCAGGTCGCCGCTGCCGGAGATCAGTGCCGTAACCTTCACCTGGCCGTGATCGTCCACCAGCGGTTCGATGCTATGGACATGACCGGTATACTCGCGGTCAGGGCGGGCAAAGGGACTGATGGCCACTTTGCTGCCAAGGCTGACCTTGTCGTACTCAAACTCCATGACGGGAAAGCTGACCAGGAAAGCGCTATTGTCGATCAAAGTGCAGAAGGTGTCGCCTGCCCTGGCCTGTTCATGCACCGACACCTCCACCCCGGCCACCAATCCGGAAAAGGGGGCTGTTATCCGTGTCCTTTCCAGGTCCGATTCCAGGTTGGCGTATTGTCTGCCCGCTTTCAGGTAGCCGGAGCTGATGCCGGCCATTTGCCAGATATGGGCAGGTACACGGAGGCTGTCTGCCAGGGTGAAACCGTGTCCCAGCAACAGGTAAGCCATGTCCAGCCTGGCCTGTTTCAGGGCCATTGCGGCATCCGCCAGCCGCCTCTCCAGGTTCCGGCGGCAAAGCTCTGCCAGCAGCTGACCCTCCTCCACGGCTTGTCCGCTCCTGACATATACTTTCCTGACGGATTCGCTGTAGGGGAAGGAGAGGCGGCTTTTGCGCAGGGCGCGCAACCGGCCGTTGCTCATGAGTTCCTGGAAAAACGGACCTTGCCGTAAGGCCATCGCCTCCACCTCAGTAACATAGCCCTCATGCCGGCCGCCGGCCGCCTGGGGGCTGACGCGTGCAGACCGGGACCCCTCAGCGGTGTAACGGGGAGTCCCCCTGTGGGGCGGAATATCATCAGCAGGAAGCTGCTCCCGGCAAGAAAGCAGGAGAAAGGTGGCCATAAGGTGGGCCAGGGGGACGATGCAGGGGGTCACGCGGTGGATCAGTCTGTTCAGTGCGGTCATAAGTGATGTTTTTGCAAATATAGCTATTTTTTGTTGTTTAATTTGTTTTTTATTGTTTTTTATATGTATTTAATTGGTTTTGTTTGCAAAATGTTGTTCCCGCAGATAAAAATCGATACCTTCGCTTAGCAAAACCACGGCGCTTGATTACTCCTGATACCATAGAAAAGATCATGGATGCTGCCCGCATCGAGGAGGTGGTGGGTGAATTTGTCAGCCTGAAGAAACGCGGGGTGAACCTCATCGGGTTATGCCCCTTCCACAACGAAAAGACCCCATCGTTCAACGTGTCGGCAGTCCGCGGCATATTCAAGTGTTTTGGCTGCGGCAAGGGGGGCAATGCGGTCAGTTTTCTGATGGAGCATGAGCATTACACCTACCCTGAGGCGCTTCGCTACCTCGCACGCAAGTATGGCATTGAGATTGAGGAAGAAAAACCCAGTCCCGAGCAGCAACAGGTCATGGATGAAAAGGAGAGCCTGTTCAATCTCTCGGCCTTTGCCCAAAAGTATTTCCAGCAGCAGTTACACGAAAGCGAAGAGGGGAAGGCGGTTGGACTCACCTACCTGAAGGAGCGGGGTTTTTCTCTGGAAGTGATCAGGAAGTTCGGACTGGGTTATTGTCCCAACGCATGGGACGGCTTCACCCAGGCGGCCATCAGGCAGGGATACAAAAAGGACTACCTGCTGAAGTCCAGTCTCAGCAAAAGCAAGGATCACATCCTGTACGACAGCTTCAGGGGTCGGATCATCTTTCCCATTCACAACCTGTCAGGCCGCATCCTGGGCTTTGGTGGCCGCATTATGACCCGGGAAGAGAAGCGGCCCAAGTACATCAATTCCGCCGAAAGCGAAATATACCACAAAAGCAAGGCCCTGTACGGCATCTATTTTGCCAAAAGCGCCATGGCTGCCCGGGACAATTGCTACCTGATGGAGGGGTATACCGACGTGATATCCCTGCACCAGTCCGGCATAGAAAACGTGATCGCCACTTCCGGCACGGCGCTGAGTCCCGATCAGCTCAGGCTGATCAGGCGGTATACGGGCAATGTAACCCTTTTGTTTGATGGGGATCCGGCGGGCATAAAGGCGGCTTTCAGGGGGATCGACATCATCCTGGAAGAGGGGCTGATGGTGCGCATCGTATTGTTTCCCGATGGGGAGGACCCCGACTCATATGCCCGCAAGCATCGCCCGGCCGAGCTCAGGGCCTTTGTGGAGGAGCAAGCCAAAGACTTCATCTCCTTTAAAACCTCCCTTTTGCTGGAGGACAGCCAGGACGATCCCATCAAAAAAGCCAGTCTCATCAAGGAGATTGCCCGGACCATTGCCCTGATCCCGGAGCCCATAGCCCGCACGCTCTATGTTCAGAAATGCAGTGAGATGATGCAGGTGGAGGAAAAGCTCCTGCTTGCCGAGATCAACCGGGTCAGGCGCGACAAATACCGCAGGCAGCAGCAGCAGGGAGGCAGTTCGGCTGACAAGCCGGCAGATCAGCCGGAGGCACCGGGTGGCGGACAGGCCACGCCCCAGCCAAAAACAGGGCCTGGCAACAATGACGCCCAGGAGAAGGAGTTGATCCGGCTTTTACTCCATTATGCAGAGCACGAGATGAGCTTCGAAGTGGAGAATGAGGACAAGCGCATGGAGGAGGTGAAGGTGAAGGTGGTTGAATTTATCCTGCAGGACATACTGGCTGACAAACTCCTGTTTGACAACAGCCTGTGCCAGCAAATCTTCGACACCTTTGCGGAACAATGGCAAGAGCAGTCCGTGCCACAAGCCTCCCGTTTCACGGAACATGCAGACGCAGGCGTGCGGCAACTGGCCATCGACCTGCTGGCCAACCAGCACAGCCTGAGTAAAAACTGGGAGCACCGTCACCGAATCTATGTGATCGGTGAAGAGGAAGACCTGAAGCCCCGGGTCATGCATGCCGTTTACGCCTTCAAGCTGAAAAAGCTGGAGCAGATGATTGCTGAGAGCCAGCAGGCCATTCGGGATGCCAGCGCCGACAGTTCTCCTGACGACAGCCGCTTGCTGGAGCTGATGAAAAACAACCGGGATCTCCTTTCCAAACGCAGCCTCTTCGCCACCGCCCTGAACCGTGTGGTCACTAAATAAACGCTCCCGCTGAGTAAAGGGGCACCAAGGCGGACGAGGTCAAGCCGCTAGCCAAACCCACCCTACTCATTAACCCACCCTGCTCACCAATCCATCCTGCTCACCACCCATTCTAACCCACCCCACCTACCTGGCCTCCACAAGCAATATCGCCCAACAAGCATATTTAACATTTTTTTGGTTTTTTTGTTACAGAACTTAAAAAATTAATCATACCTTTGTCTCTGGAAAGTATAATAAGCAGGATAACCACCCCGTAAGCGACCGGTAACTTGTCCTGCACAAACCAACAATACACCTCATGCCTCCCTTCAATGAACGATCCAGCTTTATAGAAGAAACGGGCCTGACATTTGAAAAGCTCGGGCTGACGCGCATGGCAGGACGCATCCTTGGCTACCTCATGGTGAGCGACAAGGACATGGTCTGTTTTGATGAACTCACCCAGGTGCTCCAGGCTTCCAAAAGCTCCATCAGCACCAACCTCAAGACCCTGATGCAGATCGAGTACATCAAGCCCCACAGCCTGCCGGGCGACCGGAAAACCTACTACATGCTGTCCCCGGAGATGGACTGGGTCGACAACATGATGACGCGGGTTAGTGTGCTCATCAGCCTTAACCAATTGATGAAAAAGGGGCTTGAATTGCGCGTCAATCAAAACGACAACCCGTCAAGGTGGCTGAAGTCCTCCGTCAACTTTTTTGACTGGATCAAGGAGGAGTACCCCCGCTTTCTGCGTAGATACAACAAACAAGAATCAAAGACAAATTATTGACCGCAAATGGTTTTTTTAACACCGAACAAATAAAATAATTCAAACCCTAAATACCGAAACCGCGCTGAACAAACGAGCTTTTATCCCCGGAAGGGAAAAGAAACGGCGCAAGGCACAAAGAGAAAGCAACCAAAAACAACCCACAAAAACAGCAGACACAATGAAAGCAATCACTCAAACAGCCAAAGGAATCATTTTTTTACTGGCGGGCATGCTGGTCCACCTGGGACTACAAGCCGACGAGGCCCGCGAGATCATCGGCCGCATGGAAGACAATATGCTGGGTGATGCCAGCTACACTGAAATGAGCATGGAGGTGGTCCGTCCCCGCTACACCCGTGAGGTGAGCATGCGCTCCTGGAGCCTGGGCAAGGATTACTCGCTGATCTACGTGACGGCACCGGCCCGGGACAAGGGAACGGCCTTTCTGAAGCGGGGGAATGAAGTGTGGAATTACCAACCCAACATAGACCGGACGGTCAAGATGCCCCCCTCCATGATGTCCCAGTCGTGGATGGGCTCCGACTTCACCAATGACGACCTGGTGAATGCCAGTTCGCTGGTGGATGACTACAGCCACCGGATGCTGGGCGAGGAGGAGGTGGACGGGCACCTGTCTTACGTCATCGAGATGATCCCCAAGCCTGAAAACCCCGTCGTATATGAAAAAGTGATTCAATACGTAAGCAAGGAACACTACCTGCCCGTTCGCACCGAAAACTACGATGAGCGCGACCAGCTGGTGAACACGATCCACTGGCGTGAATTCAGGGAGATGGGTGGCAGGATCATTCCGTCCATCATGGAGATCGTTCCGGAAGATCAAAGCAACCGGAAAACCGTCATCACCACACACATGGCCGATTATGGCATAGACCTGCAGGAGCGCTTTTTCAGCATTGAGAACCTGACCGACATTGACTAAGGGCGAGTCGGTATATGACAAAACAGCCCCCGGTCCCTCTTTCGGGAAACCGGGTGACGGAAAGCAGGAAAAACAATCAAATCACAAGTCCATGAAAATGTTACTCACCCTGGCGTGGCGCAACCTCTGGCGTAAAAAGCGCCGGACGTTCATCACCGTAAGCTCCGTCCTTTTTGCCGTTGTGCTTGCCATCGTTTTGATGTCCATGGTCAACGGCATGAAACAGCAGATGGTCGACTCCATCATCAGCAATACCACCGGACATATCCAGGTACAGGACGTCCTCTACCATGATGAGCCCACCATGGATCACGCCATGGAATACAGCGAGGAGGTCAGGCAGGCTGTGTCCAGGTATGGGGAGCACATCGACTACAGCGTGCCCCGCATTGAGGGTTTTTGCCTGGCGTCAAAAGAGGTCAGCAGTCGCGGCGTTTACCTGATGGGCATCTTGCCCGAAAAGGAGGACAGGATGAACAATCTGTCCGACAGGCTCAGGGAGGGAAAAATGTTCGGCCCGGACGACCAGTTTGCCGTGATTGGAAGGGGGGTGGCCACCCAGCTGAACCTGGCGCTGGGCGATACCATTGTTCTACTGGGACAGGGATTTCAGGGCATGATGGCTGCAGGCAAGTATCCCGTCGGGGGAATCCTGGAGTTTCCCCTGCCGGAACAAAACAATACGCTGGTCTACCTGCCGCTGAAAGAGGCACAGCATTTCTTCGCCGCGCCAAACAGGCTGAACAGCCTGATCCTTATGCTATACGACCAGCGAATGGCAGAAGAGCTGTCCGAAAAGATCCGGAACGAGCTGGACCAGGAGTGGTACACCACCAGGACCTGGCTGGAGCTGATGCCCGACAAGGTGGCGGCCTTTGAGGCCCGGGATGCACAGGTGAGGATCTTTGCCTGGGTGTTGTATGTCGTGGCAGGGTTTGGCATCTTCGGCACCGTGATCACCATGATGCACGAGCGGCTCAGGGAGTTCGGCATATTATTGTCCATCGGCCTCAAGAGGGCACAGCTGGCAGGCATCTGCCTGCTGGAAACCATCTTTATCAGCTTCATTGGGGTGATGGCCGGGGTGGCCGTAGGCTTCCCCATCGTTTACCGTTTCTACCTGCACCCCATCCACTTGCCCGACGAACTGGGTGAGGCCATGATTGACTACGGACTGGAGCCGATGATGACCTTTTCCATTGCCAGCGACATCTTCATCTACCAGGGCCTGACCATCTTTTTCATTGCCCTGGTGGTGGGACTCTACCCCGTGCGGAAAGTGTTCAGGCTGGATGTGATCAGTGCCGCCAGGAAATGACCTGTTGCGGCCGAAGGTTGGTGCTATGAACGGGTTTTCAACGGCCACCATTTGACAGAACGTAAGGGATTAAAGCAATTGATAAACGAATGAAGACACTGATAAAAATATCCTGGCGGAACATCTGGCGGAACCGCAGCCGCACCATTGTGATCACCACGGCCCTCGTGCTGGGGATCATGGGGGGCATTTTCTCCGCTGCCATGAGGCTTGCTGCCGAAGAGCAGCAGTATGAAGACACCGTGGCCAACATGATTTCACACATCCAGGTGCACCACCCTGAATTCATCGCCAACCCTGAAGCAGCCTTCCGGATACCGGACGGTCACACGGTGGCCGGGGAGTTGTCGGACAGACCCGACATCCGGCAGGTGTCAGCCCGCATGGTGATGGATGGGATGGCAGCCTCAGCCAACATGAGCACGGGGGTGCGCATCAAGGGTGTCGACCCCCGCACCGAAGCCCTCACCACGGGACTGGAGGACCTGCTTGTGGATGGAAGTTATTTTTCAGAGGACTGGCGACTGCCGCCTGTCATCATCGGACAGCGGCTCGCCAGTGAGCTGATGGTGGAGGTGGGTTCGCGCATCGTGCTCACCTTTCAGGACATCCACGGTGAGATCCTGAGCGCCTCCTTTCGCATCGAGGGACTGTTCAAAGTCACCTCCAGGCGTTTTGAAGAAACAACCATCTATGCCGGAATCGACGACATCAATGCCTTGACCGGCGACCCCGTGGGGATCACCGAAATCGCCATCGTGATTGAGGACCCGGACAGCTACAGGGCCATTGCCGAAGACCTCCGGGAGACCTACCCGCACCTGGAGGTGCGCCACTGGGCGGACCTGGACCCCGCACTGCACTACGCCCTGGAAGTGCTGGACCAGCTGCTCATATGGCTGGTGGGCATCATCATCCTGGGGGTGTCGTTCGGACTGCTGAACACCATCCTGATGTCGATCCTCGAAAGGGTCAGGGAGCTGGGCGTGCTCCTGGCCATCGGGATGAAGCGGCTGAAGGTGTTTTCCATGGTGGTGATGGAAACCACCATGATATCCCTTATAGGGGGACTGGCTGGCCTGGGTCTCTCTTATGTGATGATCAGGATCCTGAACGTTCGCGGGGTGCACATCCCCGGGGCAGAAGGGCTGGAGGAGTTTGGTTTCTCCCCGGTGCTTTATCCGAACGTGGACCTCCCCTTCTACTTCCAGATCGGCCTTTTGGTGGTGGTCTTTGCCATCCTGGCCTCCGTCTACCCGGCCTGGAAAGCCATCCGTTTGGCACCCGCAGAGGCCGTCCGGGCGGAATGACCGGTCCAGTGAAGTGATTTGTAACCCAATGTCAAATGTCAAGCATAAACTATGAAGACAGTAATCAAAACAACCAACTTGTCAAAGGTCTACACCAACACGGCCGTCCCGGTACACGCACTGAAAAATGTGGACCTGTCCTTCCAGCAAGGGGAGTTTACAGCCATCGTGGGTCCATCGGGCAGCGGAAAGACCACCTTTTTGAATGTGATCGGCGGACTGGACAAGCCCACCGAGGGGCACGTGATCATCGACGGCACGGATATCGCCACCATGAAGGAAAGCAAACTCTTTGACTTCCGCCTGCGGCATATCGGCTTCGTGTTCCAGGCCTACAACCTGATCCCGGTGCTGACTGCCATGGAGAATGTGTCCTTCATCATGCTGCTGCAGAAACAGCCGAAAAAGGAGATGGAGCAGCGTGCCAGGGAAATGCTGGAGCAGGTGGGACTATCTGACAAGCTCCACGCGAGGCCTTCGCAACTTTCAGGGGGACAACAGCAACGAGTGGCCGTGGCCAGGGCCCTGGCCTCAAAGCCCGATTTTGTCCTGGCCGACGAGCCCACCGCGAACCTGGATACCGAGTCGGCCTTCAACCTGCTGGACATCATGTCGCGCCTCAACAAGGAGGAGAACATCACCCTGATCTTCTCCACCCACGACCAGCGCGTGATCGACAGGGCACGGCGCGTGATCACCCTGGTGGACGGGGCCGTGGACAAAGACGAGCAATTTGACCGAAACTGACCTGCACCAAACCAGGGAAACACACAACCAATCCAAGGATACCATGAGGTGTATATTCCTGTCCCTTATTCTGTTCCTCCTGACGGCATTCCCCAGTGCGGCCGAACCCCATCAGCAGGACAAGCTGAGGCTGCGCGGCTACGTCAAGCTGTTGCCGGGACTTCAGCTGGACAAGGATTTTTCCGACCCCGCATTCAATAACCTGCTGCACCACCGCCTCAATGTTCGCTGGGACATCACCGACAACGTGGACCTGCGGATCGAGGGGCGCAACAGACTGATGTACAACGAACTGTTTGACGGTGTTCCCGGACTGAAGGAGCTGTTCGAACAGGATGCGGGGTTGGTGGACATGTCCTGGGTTTGGCTTGCCGACGGCCGCTGGATCGGCCATTCAGAGGTTGACAGGCTGTACCTGAGCTGGCGGACGGACAACTGGCGGGTCCGGATGGGACGCCAGCGTGTGAACTGGGGGATCAACCTGGTGTCAAACCCCAACGATCTGTTCAACACCTATTCGTTTTTCGACTTTGACTATGAAGAAAGACCGGGCGCTGATGCCCTGCGCGTGCAGCACTTTTTGGGGAGGCTGTCCAGTATCGAGCTGGCGGTGAGTCCCGCACGTTCGGACCGCAACACGGTGGCTGCCATCAAGTACGCGCACAACTGGCGCGCTTACGACATCCAGCTGATATCCGGCTACTTCAGGGACAGGCTGGCCCTGGGCGGCGGATGGGCCGGACACCTGGGCGGGGCAGGATTCAAGGGAGAGGCGACCTGGTTTTATGACCTGGAAAAGCAGTCCGGCAGCAGCAGGGGCAACATGGTGGCTGCGGCGGGACTGGACTACATGTTTCCCAGGGGGACATTCGCCATCCTTGAATTCCTTTACAACGGGGGTTATCAAAGAGTGGCCGGGTCAGACGACCCCACGTTGATGATCACCGAACCCCTGCGGCCCGACAACATCATGTTTTCAGAGTTTGCCATCACCCTGAGCGCCGACAAGGTCTTTTCACCCCTGGTCAGCGGCGGGGTGGCTTTCATGGTGCTGCCCGACATTGAGGCTGCCTTCGTGATGCCGCGATTCAGCTATTCGCTGGGAACCAACCTGGACTTCGAACTGGTGGCCCAAATCTTTGCAGGTGGCGAGGAAACGATCTTTGAAGAGGCAGGATCAAGGTTTTTCGGTGTCCTGAAATACGCCATGTGATCAGGCTGTTCGGGCCAGGCGCCCATCAGCCATCGGATGGTGGCACGGCATAACGGACACGTTCATTTTTTTTCGGTGGCTGTCAACCTTGCTAACAAACCCTATCGCAATGCTTTAAACCGAACAAACAGGATGGATCAGCGCATCAAATCACTTTGTCTTGCCCTTTTGTGCTGCCTTGCGGCACAGGGCACCCTTGCCGTTACGGACCGCGAAAAAAAGGATGCCGGCCGGCCGCGTGTGGCGGTGGTTCTCAGCGGTGGCGGCACGAAAGGGATGGCACATATTGGCGTCCTGCAGGCCCTTGAAGACAACAACATCCCCATCGATTTCATTGCCGGCACATCCATCGGGGCCATTATCGGCAGCATGTATGCCGCAGGGTACTCCCCGGCCGAAATCGCGGAGCTGATGCAGTCCAGGGAATTCATGGATGCCTCCGCGGGACGCATCGGGGAAAAATACCGGCAATATTACCTGGAGGCCCAGCCCGACCCTTCGTGGTTCAAACTCTATTTCAGCTGGGAAGACCGGCTGGAGCCACAAAACATCCTCCGCCAAAACATCCCCACCAATATCGTGTCGCCTTACCTGATGGACTTCCTGTTCATGGAGTACCTGGGTCCTGCCTCAGCGGCCGCCAATTACCATTTCGACAACCTCTTCGTTCCCTTCCGCTGCATTGTCACCGATGTGGCAAGCCGCAGCGCTGTCACCATGCGCGATGGCAGCCTGCCTGACGCGGTCAGGGCATCCATGACCTTTCCCTTTTACTTCCAGCCAATAGAGATAGATGGCAGGCTGATGATGGACGGCGGCATGTTCAACAACTTTCCGGCCGACGTGGTGCACGCGGAGTTCCAGCCCGAAGTGGTGATCGGCAGCGTGGTGAGCGGTAACCCGGCACCACCCAGGCGCGACGACATCGTCAGCCAGCTGGAGAACCTGCTTCAGCATCCCACTCAGTATGACATTCTCACCGATCAGGGGGTATTGATCCAGCCTGAAGTCCCCCAGATCGCCGTCAACGACATGAGCCGTAATGCGGAACTCATAGAGAATGGCTACGCAGCTACCATGGCCAGCATGGAGGAGATCAGCAGCCTGGTAGGCTGGCAGGAGGACCCCGGGGAGAGAGAGCGCCGCAGGCGTGCCTTTCGCTTCAGCGTGCCGGACGACATCGTGGGCAGCATCCAGGTCAACGGACTGAACAGTGATCAAACGGCATTCGTTCTCGAAGCGCTGGCCCATGAAGACCTGCCCACCTCCTTCGAAGAGCTCAAAAGCCTTTACCTGGCCCTGCTGACAAACCATCGCTTCGACTATGTTTACCCTTACCTGCGCTACGACGACACCACCGGCTTTTTCGTTTTTACCCTGGAGATGGAAAAGAGCAGGGAGCTGCTGCGTTCCTTTGGCGGAAACATCTCGTCGCGGCAGGCGAACCACATTTTTGGCCAATTCGAGTACGCCCGCTGGGCACGCACCCCCATGACCCTCACCAGCAAAATGTACCTGGGTAATTTCTATAACAGCATCTGCGGTTCGGCGCGGCTTGATTTTCCCGGTAAGGCCCCCATCTACCTGCGGTCAGCCGTGCAGCTGAGCCAGTGGGAATATGCCCGAAGCAGCATCTTCCTGCTGGAAGAGCAGGAGTCCCCCTTCCTCAAGCAGCGCGAGATCTCTTTCAACCTGGCCATGGGCTATCCCCTGGACAGGGACAAAAAGCTGGAACTGGGCGGTGCCTGGGTGGCCGCCCGCGATGAGTTTTTCAACACCAGGAACTTCCTGGAAACGGATACGATGGACCGTGTGCAGTTTCAACCCTGGTACCTTTATGTCACCTTTGAACAAAGCAGCCTGAACCGGAAGCAATACCCCACCAGGGGCCATTTCCTCCACACCTCATTCCGGGTTGTCCGGGGCACGGAAACCTTTACCCCCGGCACAACCTCCGCCCAGGCAGGAACCAGTGAAAACATCCGTGCCTGGGTTGAAGCGCTGTTCTCTTATAAAAAGTTCTTTTTACCCGAAAGCCGTTTTAATCCGGGACTGACAGCGGAGGCGTTCATCAGTCAGCGACCCGCCTTCAGCAACTACACCTCCACCCAGGCCATGATGCGTCAATACAACCCGTTTCCCCTGAGCAGCACATTGTACCTGCCCGGCTTCAGGGCCAGGGGATACCTTGCCGCGGGACTGAAAACGATCTATAACTTCAGTGATAACGCAAGCGTCCAGGCGGAAGCCCATCTCTTCCAGGCAATGCACACCCTCAGAAGCACCGAAACACAGCAGGCCATTATCGACGACTACCAGTTCAAACCCCTGCTAATGAGCAATCTGGCCCTGGTGTACCACACCGCCCCGGGACCCCTAAGCCTCAGTATGTCCTATTTCCACAATGAGCAGGAAAACTGGGTTTTTATGGTCAACTTCGGCTTTATACTGTTCAACCGGCAGGCTTTTATGTAATAAGGTGCGTCAGATCAAAATCTTTTCGCATCTTTGCGGTATCATTAATGTGTTGATAACCACTTTTTTAAACGTGTGTTTCAGCCTCGGTGGCTGATCACGCCACGTGCTGACACACCCCACTTGCCCCATGGACAACCCCTATACCATTCGCATTGCCCAATGCAGCGACAAAGACAGGATTTATGCGCTGATCAGGGAAAATATCGCCGTCAAGAAATTGTTGAGCAGGTCATCACTGGTACCGGCTGTTTTCCTGGAAGAATTTGTAGACAAAGTGATCAGGAAGGGCCAGATGCTTGTGGTGGAGAACGAGCAGAAGGAGCTGGAGCTGATCGGCGAGATACACGACTACCAAACACTGAATGCATCCGGGGATGAAGATGTCTCTTTCAGGGAGTTCAGCTTCTTCTCCCGAATGGACAGTCCACTGGCCGAACGGGAAACAACCCTTGTCAGCTGGCTGTTTGGAGAGATCAGCAGCAAGCATCGCGACGTATTCCGGGTGGAACTGCACGCTCCCGTGAAAAGTGCCGCATCAGTAGATAGGTATCACCAGATGGGGCTTCGTGTGGAGGGCAACTACAAAGGGCGTCTGAACGAAAAGAACGGGGACTTTCACCTGCTTCTGCCCTTGTCCTGGTCCAACCCCTCCTTCAACTAAAGGTTCCCCCGCTGCGGTCTCCAAACCCTACAGATGCGCACAGAGCTCCTTTACCATTTGTCAATGCGGTTTCCAACCCCATGAAGGCGCACGGCGCTCCTTTACCGTTTGTCAATTATGTGTAACTTTGCACCCTTCCAAAGCGCTCATTAGCCAACGGACATTTCCAACATAAACAAAGTCACATGAAGCAGACCGGTAAGTTCAATCATTTCAGTGTATTCTTTT
>SKNE01000119.1 GCA_007120675.1 Bacteroidales bacterium | reverse complement strand
ACATTTCACCCAGTCCAAACCTGAACAGCTTCTTCCACCACTTTTGCTGATTCTCAGTAAGCCTGAAAGGCAGGATATGAATACGTGGCGGACACATGGCTTTCCAGTAGCTGATCATCTCCACCATGCCCAGCTGATGCACCCACCACTTATCAAGCTGTTTATCAATGTTCCTGATTCTATGGCGCCCAAAGTCCATATGCCAGACCGGGGAAAAGTGCCATTCATCGCCTGCCTGGAAATGAAAACACACCCTTGCCTGCTGTCCGTGCCATTGAATATCTGCCGCTTTATAGGTAAATACCGGGAATTTTTCCCTTAACCCCAAAAAAGTCTGATGCTTGTTGCTGACCATAGGATTGAACAATGGCAAAGTTTTTGCGTTACAATGCTGAAGGCGCATGCGGCTTGAAGTCAAAATTAAGAAAATCCCTTCACTGTTTCATGCCTGCCTTGATTTATCTCTGGAATGAATATGGAAAGCAAGCATAATAAACCCTCCAGCGGGAAGCTCCTGATCAGTGAGCCGGCCCTGCGCGATTTCTACTTTGGCCGCAGCGTGGTCCTGTTGGTGGAACATACAGTGGGAGAAGGTACCATCGGACTGATATTGAATAAACCCATTCACTTGAAACTCAACCAGGTGGTCAAGGAGTTTCCCGATAATGAATTTCCCCTGTTCCTGGGTGGCCCGGTGCACCCCGAGCGTCTGTTTTACCTGCACACCCTGGGCGACAAAGTGCCCGGAAGCATAGAGATCATCCCCAATCTTTACTGGGGTGGTGACATCAACAAGCTGATGGAGCTGATCAGCCTGAAACTGGTCAAGCCCGATGAAGTCCGTTTCTTCATTGGCTATTCGGGATGGGAGCCCAAGCAGCTGGAGCGTGAAATGGTGGAGAAATCATGGGTGGTCACACAGTGCAGTCTCGGAACGGTGATGGCCCGTCACCCGGAAAAACTTTGGAGCAATATGCTCAAGGAGATGGGAAACGACTACGCCATATGGGCCAACTTTCCCAGCGACCCCATCCTGAACTAAGATTTCAGCCCCTGCCTATCGCCCCGGGGGAGTGACAAGCCCTCCTCAAACTGGAGTTCCGGCCCCTATCCGTCAGCCCGGGGGGGTGACAAGTCCCCCTCAAACCGGAGTTCCGGCCCCTGCTGATTGCCCGGGGTAGCAGCACGTTTACACCAGCAACCCCACCTAATGTCCGAAAATGAGTGCCATGATCTGTTCCGGTTTGGCATTCTCCCCTTTGATGATGCAGCTGGCCTGCAAGTAATATGGCTCCCGCTCCATCAATAATTCCCTGATGCTTGCCAGCAGTTCGGCCCCTTGCTTTCCCTCCATCAGAGGGCGTTTCAAGCGGGCGTTCTCCAGGCGGTGGCTTAGGCTAAGCGGACTCATCTTCAGGTACACGGTGACCCCCGTCTTATTCATATGGGCCATGTTGTCAAAGAAACAGGGTGTGCCCCCTCCTGTGGCAATTACCCCCCTCCCCTCCTTACTGATTTGATGCAGCACTTTCTGCTCTTCTGTGCGGAAACAAACCTCCCCCCTTTCATTGAACACCTCCCTTATGCTCATGCCCAGTTTTTCCTCCAGCACACTGTCCAGGTCATAAAAGGGGTAAGCGAGCCTCTTTGCCAGCCGCCTCCCAATCGTACTCTTTCCGCTGCCCATGAAGCCTATGAGATAGATGCGCATAGCCGGATACCCGATGGTTGTTGGAACAAAGATAGGTGCTTTCCGCCATATCCTTGTGCGAATAAGGAGGCGCCCGGCCTTCACGGTCATTCACTGGTCGTTTGTATGTCACCTGAAAAAAAATTCATGTACATTGAAAAATGTCATGTAGATTTGAACATGATAAAAATTGTAACGGTTATTGGGGCCAGGCCGCAGTTCATCAAGGCGGCACCTGTAAGCCGGGCCATCTCTCGTGAAGCCGGGCTGCATGAGGTGATCATCCATACGGGGCAACATTTTGATGAAAACATGAGCCAGGTCTTTTTTGACCAGATGCAGCTGTCCAGGGCCAGCCACATGCTTGACATCCACAGCTTGCCCCATGGGGCAATGACCGGTCGGATGATGGAAGCCATCGAGGGGATCCTCATGCAGGAAGCACCTGACTGGGTGATGGTGTATGGCGACACCAACTCCACCCTCGCCGGTGCGCTGGCTGCTTCCAAGCTGCACATCCCCGTGGCCCACGTGGAGGCAGGCCTCCGTTCCTTTAACATGCATATGCCTGAAGAGATCAACCGCATCCTCACTGACCGGCTCAGCCATTGGTTGTTTTGTCCCACCCCCGTGGCCGTGGACAACCTCACCAGGGAAGGATATGAACACTTTCCCGCGAAAATGATCCTCACCGGCGATGTGATGTATGATGCTTCACTGATGTTTCGGGACAAGGCCACCAGGCCAGCCGGGGTAGATTTGGACAAACCCTTTATCCTGTGCACCATACACCGCGCCGAAAACACCGATGACCCCGCACGCCTTGATGGACTGATTGACGCAGTGAACACACTGTCTGAAGAAAGGGGGGTGATATTTCCCATGCACCCGCGCACACGCAAAATGCTCGGTAAAAGTCGCCTGAATTCCCTTTCAAAAGGGATACAGGTGACCGAGCCACTGGGCTACCTGGAAATACTGTACCTGCTGCAGCACTGTGAACTGGTGATGACCGACAGCGGCGGCATGCAAAAAGAGGCGTACTTCTTCAATAAAGCCTGTATCACCCTGCGGGACGAAACCGAGTGGACTGAGCTGGTGGATGCCGGATACAACAGGGTGTGCGGCAGTGACGCAAAAAACATCATCCACCACTTTCACCACTTCACTGAAAATCCGCCTGCATTTGCAGAGGGCCTTTATGGAAAAGGAAATGCCTCGGCCATCATCGCCAAGGCATTCCTGGACCAAAACACATAAAACTGCTTGATGCCCCCTTTCGGGGAGGACTGAATCGGTGGCAGTCACTGAAGACCACCCCTGATCAGGCGGCCAATGCTACTGTCCGGAAGCAAAAGCCGCGGATAGCTGATTTTAGACGTATCCCTGTGCAATCATGGCATCGGCCACCTTCACAAAGCCACCGATATTGGCGCCCTTCACATAGTTTATGAAGTCTCCCTCCTTACCGAACTCCTGGCAGGTCTTGTGGATGTTGATCATGATATTGTGCAGTCGCTGATCCACCTCCTCACGTGTCCACGACATGCGCAGGGAATTCTGACTCATCTCCAGTCCGGAAGTGGCCACACCGCCTGCATTGGCTGCTTTACCGGGACCATATAGGATCTTGTTGCCCAAAAACACCTCCACCGCTTCCGGAGTGGAAGGCATGTTGGCGCCTTCGGAAACACAGATGCAACCGTTCTTGACCAACTCCCTGGCCTCTTCCTCGTTCAGCTCGTTTTCCGTGGCACATGGCAGGGCGATGTCGCACTTTTCCATCCACGGACGGGACACCCCTTCGACAAATTTGCAGCCAAACTCATCGGCGTATTCGCGTATGCGGCCACGCTTGATGTTCTTCAGGTTCATCACATACTCCAGTTTTTCGGTATCGATACCGTCTTTGTCGTATATGTAACCGTTGGAGTCTGACAGTGTAACCACCTTGCCACCCAGCTCGATCACCTTCTGTGTGGCAAACTGGGCCACGTTACCCGAACCGCTGATGGACACCGTTTTGCCTTTGATCTCTTCATTGATGGTGGCCAGCATCTCCTGGGCAAAGTACACGGTTCCGTAGCCGGTCGCCTCGGGCCGGATCAAACTACCGCCGTACTCCAGTCCCTTGCCTGTGAAAACACCGGTGAATTCGTTCTTGATGCGCTTGTACTGACCGTACATGAATCCTATCTCGCGTCCGCCTACGCCAATGTCTCCTGCAGGCACATCGGTATCGGGACCAATGTGACGGAACAACTCAGTCATCAAACTCTGACAAAAACGCATCACTTCCACGTCCGACTTCCCTTTGGGATCAAAATCCGATCCTCCCTTGCCCCCACCCAGCGGGAGGGATGTCAGGCTGTTCTTGAATACCTGCTCAAAGGCCAGGAACTTGAGTACGCCCAGGTCGACGGTTGGGTGAAAACGCATGCCTCCCTTATATGGCCCTATGGCGCTGTTCATCTCAATGCGATAGCCGCGGTTTACCTGTACTTCTCCCTTGTCATCAACCCAGGGAATGCGAAAAATAATTACCCGCTCAGGCTCTATCATCCGCTCAAAAACCTTTGCTGCTTTATACCTGGGGTTTTCATCCAGAAACGGCAATATGCTTTCTGCCACTTCTTCAACCGCCTGATGAAATTCTGCTTCTGCAGGATTCTTGGCGATTACATAATCCATAAATTTTTTCAGCTGTGCATTCATTGTATTTGGTTTTAAAAAAATAAATGATTGGAAACTCAGATACAATTTTAGGCAAAAACAAAACCGCTTATAATATTTTCTTAAAACAAATATTT
>SKNE01000191.1 GCA_007120675.1 Bacteroidales bacterium | reverse complement strand
CAGCCGCGTGGCCTGGGAAGGCACCAAGATAGGGGGTGCCCACGATGGCACGCTGGGCATACGTTCCGGGGAGTTTTACGTCTTTGATGGCGAGCTGCTGGGCGGCAATGTGGTGATCGACATGGAGCAGATCGTCGTGCTGGACATCCAGGACCCCAACAGCAATGCGCGCCTGGTGGGACACCTGGAGTCGGACGACTTTTTCTCCGTGGCCACCTATCCCACGGCCAACTTTGAGATCACCGCCGTGGAAGAGCTGGACGAGACCCTGGCCGACCGCTATACCCATCGCGTCTTCGGCAACATGACCATCAAGGGGATCACCCACGGCATTGCCTTTCCCGCCCGCATCGAGCTGGGTGCTGAAGGGCTGGTGGCCCACGCCGACTTCGACCTGGACCGCACCCGCTGGGATGTGCGCTTCGGATCGGGTCGCTTCTTTGAGAACCTGGGCGACAACCTGATTCACGACGACTTCAACCTCAAGCTTGATTTCGTGGCCAGGAATTAGTGACTTTCGTCAGGCTGATCATTACCCGGCCTTCAACCTTGCAGGATCAATGCCGGGTCAAGGCCATTGACCAAACAATCGTCCCCCGCGCTCCACTGGATTGACGAATGTCACACGGGAGCCAAACCGGACATCAGTTACACGTTGCCATCCCACTGCGGGGTGGCAATGTGTTTTACAGGGGTCGTTGATTATCCACAGGCTGGCGCCCTGCTCAAAAGGGGAAGTCGTCGGTGTCGTCTTCGCGGGGGCCGCCCCGGTCTTCGATCATGCGGGCCTTGCGGTGGACCTTCCGTCCGTGCACGTAGATGGCCTTGTAGGGCTCGGTGGGACAGGCGAATTCGCAGGCGCCGCAGCCCACGCACAAGGAGGGGATGATCTCGGGGATGAACAGGCCGTCGCGGTAGGGAACCATTTGTACCGCCTTCGTTGGACAGTGTTCGGAACAGGCGCCGCAGTCGGTGCCATCCACTGTCACGATGCAACTTTCCACTAAAAAACGCACCACACCAATCTGGATCAGTTGTTTTTCCTCTTCACTCTGCCTGGTAATGGCACCGGTGGGGCATACCTCCGTGCAGCGCACGCAGTCGTAATTGCAGAAGCTGCGGTGGAAGTCCATCCTGGGCTGCATGAATCCTTTTAGTCCAAAGGCGTAAAATGAGGGGACGATCACTTTCGTGGGACAGGCACTGACGCACAGATAGCAAGCCACACAGTGATTGGTGAAATGGTCATGGCTGATGGATCCCGGTGGGGTGGAGGGATATTGCTGTTCAATGGGGATCATGCCCGGTTTGCTGGCCGGAACGATATGTTCATCATCTGTCCGGCGCCCATGGCCCCTGCCGCCGCCTTGTCCCCGCTGTGCCATGGAAGACCTGGTAAGGAAGGGGATGGCCAGCAGGCTGCCCGCAGCACCCAGCAAAAAGAGCCGCTTCTCATTCTCCACCCTGGCTGGTTGCTGGCTGTTGCCAGTTTGTGGCCTGTTCTCCGCCTGTGTGGACTGTCCGGTTGTCGCACTACTCCCGGCCGGCAGATTGCCCCCGTCCTGCGGACTGTCCACAGCCTGGAGGGTGTTTTGCGCCTGTGGAGTGTGCCTCTTCGCTTTCGTTCCAAGGGAATAGGCGTAGCCGATGCCGCCCTGGGGACAGGAGGCAAAGCAGTTGAAGCAGTTGATGCAGCGGCTGTGGTCTACGTGCCTGTTTCTGCTATCGAGACATTCCGCCTTGCATACCCATTCGCACCGCCGGCAGCCGGTGCAGGCCGTTTCGCTAAAGCGGATCCGGTAAAGTGGCCTGTTTCCGATGAGGCCCAGGGCGCTGCCTGCCGGACAGATGGTGTTGCAGAACAGGCGGCCGCGCCATGAGGCCATGACCACCACGGTGAGCATGATGACCACTGAAACGGCCATGACATTCCAGGGCAGGAAGTGCATGCTCAGGGGGAAGAGCCAGAACAGATCCATGCCCTCCAGCGTGAACACCAACTGATTGTGTACCCATATGTAGGCGGGCTGCAGCAGGCTGACCGAGATCTTTCCAAAGTTGGAAAAGGGGTCCAGCAGGTTCACCAGGAAAAGGCTGCCCCCGAGCCAGAGCAGGATGCATAACCCCATGATGCTGTAGCGAAGGATGTTTTTCCTGTTGGAGGTGAAGTGAAAGCGTCGCCCCTTCCGGCCCTTAAAACGGCCTGCGAGGGCGATGACAATGTCCTGCAGGGTCCCCAGCGGACAAATGCTGGAACAGTAGACGCGTCCAAACAGTGCCGTGAGCAGGATCACCAGCAGGAAGCCAAGGGCGGAGGCACTGAAAAACAGCGCCATGAAGCGCAGGATAGAGGGGATGAGCTGCAGTCGCAGGAAGAGGTCTTCCATCCGGTTGAGTGGCCAAAGCCCTATCCCCAAAAACATCATCAGTAGGGTGAAAAAAATCACCAGCGACAGGGCGATGCGAATTTTTTTCCAGTGTTTGTTGCCCATGTTTCCCCTCGTTCATGTCCACCTTGCAGGGTTCATGTTCACCCACGCAAAGCTCACTATTCATTAAAGGGGCCCGGCCCCCATGACGGGATCCATCCCCGTCACTACAGCACGAGCCGCCGGATGTGGAGGTCTTCCAGCCGGATGCGACCAACCTTCATCTCATCCCCTATGCGCAGGTGGGCTATGTTGCCCGGCTCGTGGCCCAGGAGCATGGCGCCTGCGGCGTCGACCGCCACGATATCGGATGACACCAGCATGCTTCTCATGCGGGTGAGGTCGGCCGTGGAGGTGCCCCGGGGACCGTTCTGGGTCATCACCAGGTAGGCGTCCACGATATTGAGGTCCGGCCTGCGCCAGAGGCAGAAGTCGGCGATGCATTGATGCAGGTCGTTCCGGTGCCAGAAGCGGCGGTCCCACACCACCCCCATGAGGTTTTTCATGGCGATGGTGACCGTGGTGGACGCATGGTGCTTCAAAACCGGAATGTTGATGAACACATCGGCATCCAGCAGCCGTTGGTAGATCTTGGCTTTGGTCAGCCGCTTTGCGCCGGGGATGGCCACTTCCGTGTAATCCCTCTCCATGTTTGCATGGAGCATCTGTCCACCCGCAGCCCTTACGGCCTCCGCCACCCCGCTGTTGGCATAGCTGCGCTCCCAGTTATCGCAGGTGTGGTCAAAGGCAAACACACTCCCGGCGCCAGCCTTCAGGCAATCCTCCACGATGGCGGCCATCAGTTCCGGGTTGGTGTTGGCGGCCCGCTCCGGGGGAACGTCCCAGCTGGCATTGGGTTTCAAAGCAACCCGCTGGCCCGGCTTGATGTAGCGCTCCATGCCACCCATTTCCTGCATGGCCCGACGGTACATCTCCACCACCTCACCGCCACGCACGGCAACAAGGTCATATTTTCCCGGACCCTGGCTGCTGTTTAAGGCCAGGGCGGGGATGCGACCCAGGGTCGAAGCGTACAGGCTGCTCAGGGCCGAATAAAGAACACCTTTCTGTAAAAATTGTCTCCTGTTCATATGACCGATCTTTCATTTTGACCGTGATGCCGGCCGCTCATGGTCTGAAGGCTGTGGGCCCGGAGCTTTGTGCCCCGGCCCTGCCATCCCGCAACATAACGTACCCCGGTAGGGTATTTGGCAGACCAGTGGCAAATATATAATTTTCGGTATCTTTTTATTATTTTTGACCGCAGTTTATGGGCCGGAAAGGCTTATTTATATTTTCTCCAAAGAAGAACCACCAACCTTTGCCCCCTATGATAACCAAAAACGCATTAGCAAACAGCCATTTAAGCCACACCAAGGTGCGCGCCATCCTCTTTGATCTCTTTGCCCTTGCCTTTATCTATTTCATCCCGACCCTGTCGCATATGCTGAGCATCAAACTATACCTGCTCGAACCCATGCGGATCATGCTGATATTGGCCATGGTGCACACGCGGCGCGAAAATGCCTATATCCTGGCCCTGACCCTGCCATTTTTCTCCTACTTCATCTCTGCCCACCCGGTACTGGTCAAATCGGGGCTCATTGCCATCGAACTGACGGCCATGGTCTTCGTGTTTCACTGGCTGTTAAGGTACATGCACCGTTTTGCAGCCATCTTTGCCAGCATCTGGATCAGCAAGTTGCTGTATTATGGCCTGAAATACATCGCCGTGATCACCGTGCTGCCGGCGGAGCCCCTGGTGGGTACACCCCTTATGCTTCAGCTGCTCACATCCTTTGTTTTCAGCCTTTATGTCCTGTTCATGTTTCGGAGGAATTAATGCTCCCCTTCTGCCTTTCGTGAAAGCAGCCGGGAAACCCCTGCTTCTCCGGCCCGGGGCCGGATAGTGGAAGAAGGTGCTGCAACAAATGCCATTATATGCTACCTTTAGGTCCTTATTTTAAACTGCAGTCAGGATGACCCTTGAGATTGGCATTGTCCTCGTTGTTTTGCTCGGTGCAGTGATTATGTTTGCCACTGAGCGCTTTCCGGTGGACGTGGTGGCCAT
>SKNE01000121.1 GCA_007120675.1 Bacteroidales bacterium | reverse complement strand
GGGGGCACAAATGGGCTATCGCATCGACTTCAGGGGACGCCACGTCATCATCCTGCGCGGTGAAAACCTGCTGGACGAGGCCTACCGCGACCACCTGTCCCGCATCGAGGACAGAAACATCAGCATGCCGGGCAGAAATATCAACCTGGCCTACCGTTGGTATTTTTAATTTTTGGCACGGTATTTGATGTTTTTTAAGCGAATTGGATTCGTTATACTACCTACCTATTTTTACTTCATGTTGTTTTGGTTAATGGAGGAAGCCCGGCCACTCAAGCCGGGCTTTTTATTTTGACACCCAGACTTCTACCATAGCAGAACCCTGCCCGGTCCGTTTCAAGCCTGTCAAGGAGGACCAATGGAGAAGCGATAATGTCTATCTTTGCAGCAAACCCTCTCCCCATGCCCACACAGAAAAAACTCCTGCTCCTCGACGCCATGGCCCTCATATACCGGGCCTACTATGCCCTCAACAGGAACCCCCGCATCAATTCCAAAGGACAAAACACCTCCGCCATACTGGGCTTCGCCAACACACTGACAGAAGTGATCAAAACAGAAGACCCCAGCCATATCGCCGTGGCATTCGACTCCATCGCCCCCACACTGCGCAAGGCCGACTACCAGGAATACAAAGCCAACAGGGAAGAGATGCCGGAAGACATCGTATCATCCCTGCCCTACATACAGCGCTTGCTGGATGGGTTCAACATACCCCTGCTGATGATCGACGGCTACGAAGCGGACGACATCATCGGCACCCTGGCCAAACAGGCGGAGAAGGAGGGTTATACCGTGTACATGATGACCTCCGACAAGGATTTCGGACAGCTGGTGTCAGACAATATATTCATGCTCAAACCGGCCCGGGGGGGCAATGAAGCCGAGGTGTGGGGCGTCAGGGAGGTGTGCGCGCGTTTTGGCATTGAACGGCCGGAGCAACTCATTGACATACTGGGACTGTGGGGCGATTCATCTGACAACATCCCCGGGGTGCCCGGCATTGGGGAAAAAAAAGCCAAAAACCTGGTGCGGGAGTTTGGCAGCATGGAGCGCCTGCTGCAGAACGTGGACCAGGTGAAAGAGAAGCGCAGCCGGGAGAGCCTCGCCAAGCACAAGGAACAGGCCCTGATGTCCAAAAGCCTGGCCACCATCATGCTGGATGTGCCGGTTCAAACCAGCATTGACAAGCTGCGCCGCCAGGATCCCGACCCCGCCAAACTGATCCCCCTCTTCGAAGAGCTCGAGTTCAAGACCTTTGCCCGCCGGGTGTTCTCCGATGAGGACATCATCCCGGAAGAAAGCGCAAAAAAGGCCATAAGCAAGCAAAGCGGACAGATGGGGCTTTTCGATGGCACGGACGCTTTTACCGATCCGGCCCAGGATGCCAGGGAGCGACTGCAGCACCTGTCAAAGAAAAAAAAGTACCAAACCCTTAGCGGGGATAAGGAAATAATGGCCTACATAGCCAAGCTGGAAAAAGCGGCTATGTTCTGTTTTGATACCGAGACCAGCGGCCTGGACAGCGACGACATGGAACTGGTGGGCATCGCCTTCAGCATGAAGTCCGGGGAAGCCACCTACCTCCCCTTCCCGGAGGATCAGAAACAGGCCCGCGCACTGGCCGGCAAGCTGCAGAAGGCCTTTGGCGACCCCGCCATTGAAAAAACAGGACAAAACCTCAAATTCGACCTCCGCGTGCTGAAGGCCTATGGACTTGAAGTGAAAGGGAAGCTGTTCGACACCATGCTGGCCCACTACCTCTTGCAGCCTGACATGCGCCACAGCATGGATCTGCTGGCCGAAACTTACCTGGACTACCGGCCGGTGCCCATTGAGCACCTCATCGGGAAGAAGGGCAAGGGACAAAAAAGCATGCGCAGCATACCCGTTGAGATCGTTTCCCCTTACGCCTGTGAGGACGCCGATATCACCCTGCAGCTGCGAGAGGTGTTTGAGCCCATGCTAAACGAACAACGGCTCACCAGGCTCTTTGAGGAGGTGGAAACACCCCTGGTGCCCGTCCTGGCTGCGATGGAAAATGAGGGGATCCGTATCGACAAGCAGGCCCTGGGCGATTATGCCGGGGTGCTTTCTGAGCGCATCGAAGAAACGGAGAAGGAGATCTACGGCTGGGCCGGCACCCGTTTCAACATCAGCTCACCAAAACAACTGGGCGAGATCCTGTTCGACAAACTAAAGATCACCGCCAAGGCCAAACGAACCAGGACAAAACAATACAGCACCAGCGAAGATGTGTTGTCAAAACTGAAAGACAAGCACCCCATCGTACCCAAAATACTGGAGTACCGCTCACTGACCAAGCTAAAGTCCACTTACGTGGACGCCCTTCCCAGGCTGATCTCGGAAAAGACCGGGCGCATCCATACCTCCTTCAACCAAGCCATTGCCGCCACTGGAAGGTTGTCAAGCAACAACCCCAACCTCCAGAATATCCCCATCCGGACGGAAGAGGGACGACTCATCCGGCGGGCCTTTGTGCCACGCGACGACAAGCACGTACTCCTTGCCGCCGACTACAGCCAGATTGAGCTTCGCATCATTGCCTCACTGAGTGGTGATCAGGCCATGATGGAAGCCTTCAGGCAGGATATTGACATCCACGCCGCCACGGCAGCCCGCATCTTCGAGGTCAGCCTGGACGAAGTGACCAAAGAGATGCGCAGGAATGCCAAAACGGTGAATTTCGGGATTGTCTACGGGATATCCGCCTTCGGACTGTCGGAACGGCTCAGCATTTCGCGACAAGAAGCGGCCGGGATCATTCAGCAGTATTTCAACAAATACCCGGGCGTCAAGGACTACATGGATAACAACATCGCCTTTGCCCGGAAGCACGGCTATGTGAAGACCATCATGGGGAGACGGCGCCATGTGCGGGACATCAACAGCTCAAACAACGTGGTGCGCGGCTACGCTGAGCGCAACGCCATCAACGCGCCCGTGCAGGGCAGCGCCGCCGACATGATCAAGGTAGCCATGATACGGATCCATCAGCAATTGGAGGAAAAAGGGTTGTCCAGCAAGATGCTGCTGCAGGTGCACGACGAACTGGTGTTCGATGCCTTGCGCAGCGAGGTGGATGAGCTGAAGCCGTTGGTGGAAGAACAGATGAAGACCGCGCTGGAGCTGAAGGTGCCCGTGGTGGTGGACATCAACACCGGGGAAAACTGGCTGGAGGCCCATTGATCCAGGCCTGCATCAACGGAGCCGGCCCAATATGAACCCTAAAGGGCATTCTTGTAGTGACGGTACCTTTCCAGCACCTCACTGACGTAGTGATAGGGTTCTGATCCGCGGACAAAGCCGTGGCGCACAACAGGGTCAAGGTAGTATTTGGGGTCAGACTTGTTCAGCAGGTAATAATCCACGTTGTCCTTCCACACATTGGGATCCCGGCCGTATTTCTCAGCCAGGCGCCTGGCGTCGAGCACATGACCCAGTCCGGCGTTGTAAGATGCCAGCACAAACTTCTTGCGCTCATCGTCGTCCGGAATCTCATCGGTCAGCCGCTGGTCTATCCAGCGCAGGTACCTGACGGCCGCGGATATGTGCTCCGAAACCCCGTCATCCAGGCTCACATTCAAGAAGTCAGCCGTGGATGGCATGAGCTGCATGATGCCGAAAGCCCCTGCCCAGGAAACCGCCGACGGATTAAATCGCGACTCCTGGTAAGACAGGGAAGCGATCAGCCGCCAGTCCCATCCCACAATGCCGGCATAGCGCTTGAAGTAGTCATCAAAGACGGATATCTTGCCCCCACCAAGGGAATGCAGTTCACTTTTGGCAATGAATACCGAGCGCGGGTTGTTGTAGTACTTATTATAAATGTCCGTGTACTGCCTGCTCTCCCGGAATGTCCCCAGCCACTCGTTAATGGCTTCAAGTAAATCGTCGGCTCCCTCCCTGACGGCCCAGCTCAGGTTTTGCTGAAAGCTCAGGGGGGTGCGCGTATCGATGCTGGCATAGTACACCTCATTCAGGCGGGCCAGCTTGTCATCGCTCACCGTATAATCAATCTCACCCCCGGCCACCATCTCTATGAGTTGCTCGACACTTTCGTCACGCTCCACAATGTGGATGGTGTCGCCAATCTCTTCCATCAGGTGGCGCAAACGGGAGACAGCAGTTGAATGGCGGTTGACGTGAACGGTCTTTCCACCCAGGTCAAGTTGCTTGCGGATCAGTTGACCTTCAATGTCGGACGAGGCCATCTTGTACCATAATGGTGGTTTGCGCTGGACAAGCACCTGGCGGGTGGTGCTGTGCGGCTCGGTGAAGCTCAGAAGCTGCCGGCGGGAATGGGTCACCGACAAACTTTTGGCTATCAGGTCATAGGCGTCATCGCCCGTAATACGCTCGATACTCTGGTCCAGGTTGTTGCTCACTGAAACCTCCAGGTCAACGCCAAGGTGGGCGGCGAAATGCTGCAACAGCTCCAGGTGAAAACCCAGGGGCTCACCACGGTATATGAAGTAGTTGGTGGAGTTATAGTCCGTTACGGCCCTAAG
>SKNE01000232.1 GCA_007120675.1 Bacteroidales bacterium | reverse complement strand
TTTATCCACAGCCGCTTCAATGCCCACAGGCAGGCGGCCCGATACCAGCATGAAGGCGTTGTTGGGGTGAATCCATTTCCGGTGAAATGACAGCAGGTCTTCCCTGGTAAGCTTCCGGAAATCTTCCGGCTTAAGCCGGTACCCATATGGATGCTGCTCACCGTAAATGAGCTCGGTGAAATAGGTTCGCGCCAGGTGCTGCACTTTTTTCTGGTTGATCAGGTGCAGCTGCTCCTGGTTTTTCAGGAAGCTGTCCATCTCCTCCCGGGGATAAAGGGGTTGACGCAGGATTTCCGACAGGAGGGGCAAAGCCGCATCCAGGTGTTTGTTCAGTACGTATATGGAGACCGAAAGTAAATCCTTCTGGGGATCAGGCTGCAGGTGAACGCTCAGGTAATCCAATAACTCGTTGATCTCTTGGCGGCTTTTGGACTGGCTGCCGGTACGGAGCAGGTGGGTTGCCGCAAAAGCCTCCAGGGCTTTCTCCTGGTGAAAGCTGCCCGAGTTGAACGACAGCTCCACCTTCACAAATTCGTCCGTGCCACCCTGCAGGAAATACACCGGCAAGCCATTGTCCAGCAGGATGGCCTGTGGCTTGATATAGGGTGGCCGGGTGATCGGTCCCCTTGGTGGTGCATGCTTTCTGTCTGGCATCCTCGTTCTGTTTTTTGCGCAGAGGGACTTTAGTCAAAGCCATATTCGGTCTGACCAATCTCTCCCGGTTTGTATTTCGAGGGACATTTCAGCAGCAAACTGCTGGCGACAAACTGCTCCCCCTGGTACTGACCAATAAGCACCACCTCGTCGGATAGTTCAAAGTCCTGCGGCTTGGGGCCAAAATAGAGCACCTCATCGCTGCCGCCCTGGCTGTCCCCCATGCGAAATCGCAGGGTAAGGGTGTTGTCCACCACTTTTTCTTCAATGGGGTGGTCATGCATTAACTCACCGATGATGCGAAAATCGCGCCCGGGATGCTCCCGCGCGTCCGCAAAACTGGCGTAGGTGTCGGCATTGTAAACAGTGCTGATGATGGCCCCAAGGGCAATCACGACGAAAACCAGTGCGATAACCTGCGTACGCTTCATTGTTTATTCTCTTGGTTCTTTACCGACTCCAGCTCTTTGAGCTTTTTCTCGGCCTTATTGATTCTTTTTTCCAGGTAGAACAGGAAGGTGGCTATCCCCAGGAAAATTATCACCAGCAGCAGCGCTACCAGCATGATCTTTGTTTCACCCATGGGTTGGTGTATTAATGGTTTCTTCGTATTCACTGATGCCGTCACGGAGCTTTCTTGTCCGGAACAAAAGGCTGAACAGCCACCATGCCATGATGAACCATCCGGCCATGGCGGGATAAAACACCAGGCGCATCTGCGGAGCCAGGTCGCCCGTGGCAAGAGCCGGGTTTCCATCCACCCCGGGATGTATGGAAGAGGTGGCCATACGGGGCAATATCATGATGAAAACAAAAAAGAGGACAAAGGCAAAGACGTTGTATACCGCTGCCAGCCTCGCCCGCTTGTGGCTGTCATCCACCGAGGCCCGCAACAGGATGTAGGCAAGGTAGGTGATGATTCCCACCACCGCACCGTTGAGCTTCGGGTCGTTGACCCAGAACGCGCCCCAGGTAAAACGGGCCCACAGCATTCCGGTGAGCAGGCCCAATACACCGAAGAGTAAGCCTGTCTGCACAGCCGACAAGGCCCTGGTATCGTCCAGGGTCCGGCCGCCAAGCAAAAATCGCAGGCTGTACACCACCCCCACAAACAAGATGAATATCATCCCAAACCACATCCCCACATGGAAGTAAATATTCCTTATGCTTTGCCTGATCACGGGCAGTTCGGGGACCTCAAACAAAAAACCGCCCACGATGATGTAGACGATGAGCAGAACGCCCAGGATTTTCCACCAGTGTGCCTTCCATGTTCCCATATCGGTCATTCAGAGAGTATTCGTTTGTTTCTTCTTGCGCGGGGCAAGCATCCGGCTGTTAAGGGGCAAGTCATAAAAAACCGGCCCCTCAGCGGGGCGACTAAAGTCGCCAAATATACGGAAATAATAAAAACGACAGCAGGTTGGCAATGAGTATGATCATGGCAATGATCAGGATATCTGCGGCCAGGGGGACAAACGCGCTGCCTCCCATGGCAGCTGAAGACACGCGGATCAGCATCAGTAACAATGGCAATACCAGTGGAAAGCCCAAAACGGCCATCAGGGTAAAATTATTCTTTGCCCCGGAGGCGATGGCCGAGATCAGCGTCAGCACCGAGGCAAGCCCGGTCATCCCCAGCAATATATTCACAACAAACAGCCCCATGGATTGAATGGGGTTACCCATGAACGCAATGAAAATCACCAATCCCAATCCCCCCATCAGGAGCATCAGCAGGGCATTGTAAATGGTCTTTGCCACAATGAAATCGGTGGGATTCAGCAAGCTGTAGTAATACAGGTAGCGGTCCCCGTGCTCCTGGACAAAAGCCTTCAGGATGGTGTTCATGGCGGCAAAAAGCATGATGAGCCAAAAGAGAGCGTTCCAGGTCTGCAAAGGGATGATCCCCTCAAAAGATAGGTAAGCAACAAACACCATGGACACCAGGTAAAGGACCACGCCCCCTATGGCATACTTCTGGCGCCACTCGAGGGTGAGTTCCTTTCTGATGAGCGTTTTTACGTGCGTGTATTTCATGACCTGCCAGCCTCCGTCCACAACAAAAATACAGCATTTTCATGAAAACCGTACTTTTGTCTTATGTTGGGAGCAAGGCCATTACAGCTGGGTGTAATCACAGGAGGCGACCAGGTTCCCGCCTGGTGCAAGCAGCTCCTTGACGATCTGTCGGACAGGCCAGGAATGGAGATTGCCTGGTGGATCCTGTTGGCTCCACCACCAGACAGGGATTCGCAAAAGAAAAAAGGCAAGCGCCAGGGCAAGGATCGCTCCTGCCGGCGGAGCCACCCTGGAATGCAACTCCACAACCTGCTGGAAAGGCTCCTTTTCAAGCCAAAGCCTGATGCGTTCAGCCTCCAGCCGGCCGGCCGGTTAGAGGGACGGGAGATCAACAAGGTGTGTGCCGGGTCAGCCACCGAAGCCATGGAGGCTGTACAGAAGCACCATATACGAAACAACATCCCCCTCCCCGATCTTTTTTTGCACCTGGCCGACGATCCGGTCCCACTGGCTTTGAGCTCACTGACCACCTGCGGCTTGTGGTCAGTCAAAGCACCGGCCCATGCAGGCCACCGTTTCGACATGACCTGTGTATGGGAGGTGCTCCATCACCGTGATGTGTGCAAAACGGCTGTCTACGCCTACTTTCAAAAGCCCGCTCCTGTCCGCCTGGTATACCGTTCCTGGCACAGCACCAGTCGGAACAGCATCAGGTGGAATCAGCACCACGCAAGGTGGAAGGCCAGGACTGCCATCCCGCGCCTCCTGGATGAGCTGAACAGGCTGGGCAGAGAAGCGTTCTTTCAACGGCATGATTACGGTGGGGACAAAAAAGCGGAACACGCAGGCATGGATGACAGTGTGCCGGCAATCAGCGTCTTGATGAAAAGCCTCCTCACGCGGTTTTGGCGTTTCTGCAAAGGCCGCATCAGGGGACGCTTCTGCGGTCAGCAATGGGTGCTCCTAACCGGAAAAACAGAAAAAGGGGAGCGTGGCTTCAGCCTGGCGGACTACCGGATCCACACCCATCCCGGCAATGCGCTGCAGGCAGACCCCTTCATCATCAGGGAAAAAAAGCATCACTGGGTTTTCTTTGAAGCAGTGCCGGGCAAGGGGAAAGGGGTGATCGCTGCCATGCCACTGGATGAGCAAGGCCGACCCGGCCGGGCAAGGACAGTGCTTGAAAGGCCTTACCACCTGAGCTACCCCTTCCTTTTCGAGGCAGATAGCAGGCTGTACATGCTGCCCGAGAGCAGCGCAAACAGGCGCATAGAACTCTATGCCTGCCGATCCTTTCCGGACAAATGGGAGCTGGCCGAAGTGATCATGGATGGCGTGGAGGCAGCCGACAGCAGCCTGGTCAGGCATGACGGCATCTTCTGGCTCTTCACCAGCTTAAGGCCCCACCCGGGCGTTTCCATCAATGATGAGCTCTACCTTTTCTTTTCGGACAAGCTCATTGGGGGACAATGGCAGTCCCACCCCGCCAACCCCGTGGTCAGCGACGTAAGAAATGCGCGCATGGGTGGCCGCTTTTTTATTGACCGGGGGCGCTTATTCAGGCCGGCCCAGGATGCCTCAAAACACTATGGTTATGCCGTGAGCATCATGGAGGTGACCCGGTTGAGCAAAACATGTTATGCCGAAAGGCTGTTTAACCGCATTGAACCCCAAATGGATCAACGCTTCAAAGGCATGCACACCTTCAACTTTGCGGGCACGGTAGCCGTTTCAGATGCCCTGATGCCAAAAAGGAAATGGTGTTGACAACTACAAACTAAACCACCGCCGCAACCTATGGTCGCAGTGAATTGAGACGGTCCAAGGTATAAGTCCAAGCGGAGGTGGTCAGACCAGGCCAGTGAGAGAAG
>SKNE01000114.1 GCA_007120675.1 Bacteroidales bacterium | reverse complement strand
GTGAGACAGGCGCAGGAACGCACGAACACCTGGGCGTGCCGGATGGCGTTGACGTGTTTTTCGGCACCTTTGCCAAAGCCTTTGCCTCCATCGGCGCCTTCGTGGCCGGTCCAAGGGAGGTAATCACCTACCTGATGTATAATATGCGCAGCCAGATTTACGCCAAATCGCTGCCCATGCCACTGGTTGTTGGTGGACTAAAACGGCTGGACATGATTCGCAACCGGCCTGAGCTCAGGGAGAAGCTTTGGACCATTGCCAACGCCTTGCAAAACGGACTCAAGTCAAGGGGCTTCAACATCGGCCAGACAGAATCGCCCGTCACCCCCGTGGTGCTCAGCGGGGACACGCCGGAAGGGACCAACCTGACACACGACCTGAGGGAGAACTTCAACATATTCTGTTCAGTGGTGGCCTACCCCGTCATCCCCAAAGGAATGATCATACTAAGGCTCATACCGACAGCGGTGCACACCCTCGAAGATGTGGCATACACCCTGGAGGCCTTTTCACAAGTCAAAAGTAAATTGGATAATGGCGCCTACGCCACCGGTAAGATTGTCGAGGTGCTCTAGTCATTGCGCAATTGCTGAACGGCCGGGGCATTGACCAGCTTGTCTGCCAAATTCCTTATGAGCGCTTTTTCTCCCATCTTAAATGGCCTGGACTGCCCGTAGGCAATGCTGCCGTTGAAGGAGACGGTAATGTGTCCCATGGTTTTACCCTTGACACGCATGGGGGCCTTCACCGTCCAGTCCCCTTCATGGAAGGCCCTGCTGGCATAGCGCCTGTCACGGTAAACAATCTCTACAGCCATGTCTTTTTCATAGCGCAATCCCTGGGGAATAATCTTCAGGGCCTTTTTAAAGAGCTCATCGGCACCCAGGCTGCTGTCACCTATCATCTCCTGGATGGCAAAGATACAATCCAGCTGCCGTACCTTTTGTACCAGGGAGGCAGTGTATTTATGCATCTTCTTTTCCAGGTTGATGTGGTCTGAAACGTCCACGATCAGCACGACGGCCCCTCCTTCTATCTCTTTGATGTCTTTGGGAAAGCTGATACTCAAACCGGCCCAGAAGGTATCGTCTGTACCCCTGAGAAGCTGAAGCTCTTCACGGTAGCCGCGGGCAGGACGCTTTTTGAGGATGTCCACGATGCGATTGGCCTCCGATGCCCCCGGGGTGAGCACGGAGATATCCTGCAAAAGCAACTTTTTCACCGGCATCTTCATCAGCTCGCATGCCCTGTCATTGGCAAAAACGATTTGACGGGCTGCATTGACCATCAACAGCCCTTCGTTCAGGGTGTCCACAATCTTGGTGCAACGCCCCTCGTGATCAACGATGGCTTTGGCTGTTTCATGGCTCTTAACAGCCAGTCGGCCAAATAGTTTGTGGATCTTTCGTTTGCTTCGCCTGCGGTGACGGAAGAAGAGAAAAAGGGTGATCAGCCAGAGGATCACCAGGGTGACCAGGACCAGGATCATCAGTCCCATGCCCTGCACGCCGGTAGTGCTTTGTAATGCGTCCATTGTATTGCCTGTTGCAAGTTGTGTCAGACGACAGATCAGTATAGTTTAGACCGCTTGATGAGGAAGGAGAGCAGTACATTCTCATACCCCCTGTTGATGGCGGAAGGTACGAAATCGATCTTGTATTGCATGCATTTGAGCCGGAGCAGACGGAAATAGTCCGTCATCTTATCCACGTAGGCTTCCTTCAGATCGCCCGGATTCAGGCGTACTGCCTGACCTGTCTCCATGTCCACAAAGCGATAGGGGCGGCTTTGGTAATCAAAACCCAGCTCCTTCTCCTGTTCATGCACGTGAAAGAGAACCACTTCATGCTTGTTGTGCTTCAGGTGCTGAAGGGCTGAAAACATGGCATTGGGTCTGGCCTCATTATCCATCATATCAGAAAAGATCACCACCAGCGAGCGCTTGTGGATCTTCTCTGCAAGCAAATGCAGCATTTCTGCCGTGTTGGTCCGCTTGTTCATTCCATCCTCCTCCTGCCGGTACAGGCGGTCCAGGTGCGTATAAAGCATCCGGTGGTGTATGCTGCTGGAGCGGGCCGTCGTGTTTAACTCCATCTCATCGGCTACCACACTAAGGCCAACCGCATCCCTTTGCTTCCGAAGCAAATAGATGAGGGCAGCAGCACATTCCACGGAAAAAGCGAGCTTGGAGTAACCCTTTGCGCCATCCTCACCCGTGGTGAAGCGCATGGAAGAGGAATTGTCGATGATGATCTGGCAGCGAAGGTTCGTCTCTTCTTCAAAGCGTTTGACGTAGAGACGCTCGGTGCGGGCATAGAGCTTCCAGTCGATATGACGGGTGCTCTCCCCCGGATTGTAGATCCTGTGTTCGGCAAACTCCACAGAAAAGCCATGGAAGGGGCTTTTGTGCATACCCGTGATAAAGCCTTCCACCACCTGTCGAGCCAACAGCTCCAGGTTACCAAAACGTCCCGGTACCTCTGGATCAATCTTGTTTACCAAACAAAAGCATTTTTAGGCGCAGGAGATACCAGCCCCCTGCGCAATGAGAAAAATAGCGAAGGCAGGCAATCAGAGAAGACCTTCGATCTTGCCGGCAAGGACAGACTTGGGCACAGCCCCAACCTGTTTGTCTGCCACCTCTCCGCCCTTGAAGAACAAAATGGTGGGAATATTGCGTATGCCGTACTTCATGGCTATGTCGGGATTGCTGTCCACATCCACCTTACCGACAACGGCCTTGTCTTTATACTCCTCAGCCAGTTCGGCAACAATGGGTCCGACCATCCGGCAGGGACCACACCACTCCGCCCAAAAATCAACGAGCACGGGCTTGTCCGCCTGCAATACCAATTCTTCAAAGTTCGAATCTGTGATTTCCAATGCCATAATCCAGGTAATTTTTGTGTTTGCTGATGCAAATATAAAACTTATGATCGGTTTCAACGGCCAGGCTACATCATTTATGAATATTTCCGATCCGCCCGGACCGGTTCCGGTGCCGGTCAAGACTCAGTTTAAACGGTATTTGATCTCAAAATGTTTTAACAGCTCCTGCAGGAAGCTCACAGGCTCCACTTTGTGGGTGCGGGAGGCCATTTCGATGGTATAATTGTCGACTGGATCAAGGAGCAGGAACTTCAGGCGCGTCTTGCCACGGTGCTTCTTTGCAATGGCCCTCATTTTCTTTACCAGGTGGCTGTCCACGTCGGCCACCGGCAGATGCAACCATAAATTCGCGCTCTCCTTTTCCAGCAATTCACTGAGCAGGCTCATGCTTTTGACCCGTATGTCGAGCTGTGCAGGATTGCGCCGGTTGGCCTGCACCCTGGCCTTGACCAGCACTGTGTTCTGTACCTCCAGGAAGTGTTTCATCTTCAAATAGTCCTCAGCAAAAAGATACAGCTGGTGGGTATCTGAGTAATCTTCGATCTGGAAGACCCCATAAGGATTACCCGTTTTGGTATACTTATGTGCCACCTCCGTGATGATGCCGGCAAAAACGATCTCCTGCTGCCTGATGGCATGGGGATTTTTCAGGTCACCCACACTGTGTTTGCAATAGCTGGTGATGTGAATCTTGTAGTTATCCAAAGGATGTCCGGAGATATACATTCCAGTCACATCCTTCTCCTCCCTGAGCATCTCCAGCTTGCTCCATTGGTCACAAACCGGCATGTCGGGATCGGGGAAATACACTTCATTGCTCTCCTCAAACAGGTTCATCTGGGCAGTGTTTTCCCGCATCAGGATATTGTGGGTATGCCTGATGATCTTGTCAATGAATATGCTGGTCCCGTTGTCTTCACTGTGGAAAAATTGCGCCCGGTGAACCCCTTCAAAGCAGTCAAAGGCTCCTGCCTTTGCCAGGCTCTCGAAAACCCTTTTGTTCACGTTACGCAGGTTGACCCGCTTGGCGAAGTCAAAGATGTTCCGGAAGGGGCCAGCCTTTTCACGCTCTTCCACGATGGTGTCCACGGCCCCCTCTCCCACCCCCTTGATGGCGCCGAGTCCGAAGCGGATCTGGCCTTTATCGTTCACCACAAAATTAAAGGTGCTCTCATTCACATCCGGCCCCAGCACAGGGATCTGCTGTCGCTGGCACTCCTCCATGATGAAAGTGATCTTCTTGATGTCACTGAAGTTGTTTGTGAGCACGGCCGCCATGTATTCAGGCGTGTAGTTTGCCTTGAGGTAGGCTGTCCGGTAGGCCACCACCGAATAGGCGGCAGAATGGGAACGGTTAAAGCCATATTCCGCAAAGCGGGCCATGACATCAAAGATCTTTTCTGCGGTGGACCTGTCTATGCCCTTATTCAACGCACCTTCCAGGAAGAATGCCTTTTGCTTTTCCATCTCTTCCACCTTCTTCTTACCCATGGCCCGCCGAAGGATGTCCGCATTGGCCAGCGAATAGCCTGCCATGATTTGGGCTGCCTGCATGATCTGCTCCTGGTATACCATGATGCCAAAACTGGGTTTCAGGATATCTTCCAGCCATGGATGCGGATACTCAACTTTTTGCTGGCCATGTTTTCTTTTAATGTAGAGCGGAATAAAGTCCATGGGTCCGGGCCTGTACAGGGCATTCATGGCGATCAGGTCTTCTATGTTCGTCGGCCTCAGCTCCTTGAGGTACTCCCGCATCCCCTGCGACTCGAACTGGAAGGTGCCGACGGTATCACCCCTTTGGTACAGCTTGTAGGTTTCTTCATCGTCCAGCGGTATGTTTTCGATGTCGATCTTTGTCCCGTAGCGTTTTTCAATGTTTTTCAATGCTTCTTTGATGATGGACAAGGTCTTGAGTCCCAGGAAATCCATCTTAAGCATCCCCACCGATTCCACCAGCTTCCCTTCATACTGTGTCACAGGCAGGTCGGTATCTTTCTGGGTGCTGAGAGGCAGGCAGTCCACCAGGTTGGTGGGGCCAATGATCACGCCGCAGGCATGTACGCCGGTATGCCGGTAAGAGCCCTCCAGGATCTTGGCGTACCTCAGTGTTTCCTGGACCAGCGGCGAAGCCTCTTTCAGGGCCTGGGCCAATTCAGGGACCTCTTTATAGGCGCTTTTCAGACTGGTTCCCGGCCTGTCAGGCACCAGCTTTGCCAGGCGATCAGCTTCCGGAAGCGGCAGCTTCAGTACCCTGGCCACGTCCCTGATGGAGGAGCGGGCAGCCATGGTTCCAAAGGTGACGATCTGGGCCACCCTGTCGCGTCCGTATTTATCGATCACATAATTCAGCACCTTCTCACGCCCCTCATCATCAAAATCGATGTCAATATCAGGCATGGAGATTCGCTCAGGGTTCAGGAAGCGCTCAAAGAGCAGGTTGTAGCGAATGGGATCTATGGCCGTTATCCCTGTACAGTAAGCCACGGCCGAACCCGCTGCGCTGCCCCTCCCCGGTCCGACAGCCACGTCCATATCACGGGCTTTGTTGATAAAGTCCTGTACAATAAGGAAGTAACCGGCGAAACCCATTTCCCTGATAACCTTTAACTCAAAATCCAGGCGCTCCCTGATCTCATCAGTCACCTCCGGATACAGGCGGGCAGCACCCTGGTAGGCCAGGTGACGCAGGTAGTCATCCTCCGAGTCGAAACCCTCTGCCAGCGGGAAGTTGGGGAGCATCACCTTTTTGGTTCTGATTTCGTAATCCTCCACCTTGTCAGCGATATCCATCGTACCATCCAGGGCCTCCGGGATGTCAGCAAAGAGTGCAGCCATTTCATCCCTGGTCTTCAGGTACTCCTCCCCGGTATAGCGCATGCGGCTGTCATCATCCAGGTCGCGGCCCGTTTGAAGGCAGACAAGGATGTCGTGCGCCCTGGCGTCCTCACGCTGGATAAAATGGCAATCGTTGGTGGCAATGAGCGGCAGTCCGTGCTTGCGGGCCAGGTGCACCAGCACCTCATTCACGCTCTTCTGCTCTTCCAGTCCATGACGCTGCAACTCCAGGTAGAAGTCCTCACCAAACACCTTCAGGTAGTCCATCAGCACTGCCTCGGCCGCCTCGGGCCCCTTATTCATTATGGTTTGCGGAATTTCACCCCCCAGGCAGGAAGAGGTGGCAATGAGGCCCTCGTGGTATTGAAAGAGGAGCTCCTTATCGATGCGGGATGTATAATAGAAACCCTCCAGGTAGCCCAGGGAGCAGAGCCGCGACAAGTTCCTGTAACCTTTCTTGTTCTTGGCCAGCAAGATCATATGGTAGCCGCTCCTGTCCTCCCTGCCACGCTTGTCGAATCGACTTCCCTCTGCCACATACATCTCGCAACCTATGATGGGCTTCACCCCAAGCCTGTGGGCCTGTTCACTGAACTCAAGCACACCGTACATGTTGCCGTGGTCGGTGATGGCCAACGCTTTCATGCCGTCTGTCGCAGCCTTTTTGAGCAAGGGACCGATGGCAGCCGCCCCATCCAGAATGGAAAATTGTGTATGTACGTGTAAATGAGTGAAGTTCTTATCAGGCATCTGAAATTGCTTTTGGTGAATAAAATTAGCCAAAAAAGAGCCTCAGCCGGGATCATTTTTCCACGGCATGGATTTTTTTAATTCAAAAAAAAAGCGGATATTTGCACCCGCTTAAAAACCAGTATTATTCATTTAAAGGAAACACCATGCCAACGAAGATCAGACTACAGAGAAAAGGTAAGAAGGGACAGCCTTTTTACCATCTGGTAGTAGCGGATGGTCGTGCACCCCGGGACGGAAGATTCATAGAGAGGCTTGGCACTTACAACCCCATGACGCACCCTGCTACCATCGACATCGATTTTGACCGCTCACTGCATTGGGTGCAGGTTGGGGCACAACCCACCGACACTGCGAGGAGTATTCTTTCCAACAAGGGCGTCATGCTCATGCATCACCTGCTAAAAGGAGTCAAGAAAGGCGCCCTGACGGAAGAACAGGCCCAGGAGAAATTCCAGGAGTGGCTGAAAGACAAAGAAGCAAGGGTCGAGCAACAGGCCAAGGATGCCATGCTCGCTGAAAAAGAGAAAAACAAAGAGCTGATTGAGGCGGAGAGAAAGGTCAATGAAACCCGCGCCGCTGAGCTAGCCAAAAAGCGGGCCAAGGATAACCTGAAGATGGAAGAGGCGGCCGCCGCTGCACAGCCTGCAAGCGAGGAGCCCAAGGCAGAAGAGCCTAAAGCTGAGGAGCCCAAGGCTGAAGAGCCTAAAGCTGAGGAGCCAAAGGCAGAAGAACCTAAGGCTGAGGAGCCCAAGGCGGAAGAGCCTAAAGCTGAAGAGCCCAAGGCTGAGGAGCCCAAGGCGGAAGAACCTAAGGCTGAGGAGCCCAAGGCGGAAGAGCCTAAAGCTGAAGAGCCTAAAGCTGAAGAGCCCAAGGCGGAAGAGCCCGGGAAGAAAGAATAACAGCTATTCCCTGATAGGACACAAAAGACCTGGCAATGCAATCTGCCGGGTCTTTTTTTGCTTCGGCCGGACAAGAATAACAAGCCAGGCATCGTTATATGGTAAACCTGGCCGGAAATACGGAAACATGCACCTCATCATCAATAAAAAAGGAGAAAAAGAAGCCTGCACCAGGATGGGCTTCATCAGTAAGACAGTCGGTGTCGACGGGGCCGTATTGCTTATTTGCAGCACCGGCAGCGCCCACGACTTTGATCGGCCGGAGCATTTGTTCGTCTTGCTGGAAGGCAAACCAGTACCCTATGAGGTGCGCTCCATGCTGGTGCGTGCATCAGGCGATGAGGCGGTGATCCGGCTGGAAGGCGTTGACGACATCCTTGCTGCACGGCCGCTGTGTGGCCTTGGTGTGTACCTTCCTGATAGTGAGTGGCCGGAACATCTTCAGGGTGAGCAAAAGGCGGAGGACCTGGGCGGTTTCAATGCCTATGATAAGTTGGGGACCTGGATTGGAACAATCGAGGAGATCCTGGAATACCCCGGCAACCCGGTATTTAAAATCGTGCGTGAGGGCAAGGAGATACTGATACCTGTGGCAGATGAGCTCATCCGGGATATCCTTCCAGAAGAAAAAAGCGTTTTCCTTGACCCACCGGATGGCCTGCTGGACCTCTATCTCTGATCCTTTCTTACCGGTATTTCTTACACCTTCAACTGCTCCCCTTCCGTGCGCGCAATGGCCACCGCACCGCACGTATCACTCCAAATGTTCACACTGGTCCTGAACATATCCAGGATCCGCTCCACGGCCAGGATAAGCCCTATGCCTTCCAGCGGCAAGCCCAAAACCGACAGGATGATGGTGATGACCACCAGCCCGGCCATGGGGATGCCGGCGGCCCCGATGGAGGCCAGCAGGGCCGTCAGGACCACAATGAGCTGCTGTACAAAGCTCAACTCAATGCCATAGGCCTGGGCAATGAATAAAACCGACACACACTCGTAGAGAGCGGTTCCACACATGTTGATGGTGGCCCCGATGGGCATCACGAAGCTTGCCACCTTTTTGGATACCCCGCTGTTCTTCTCCACCGCTTCCATGGCCAGTGGTAGTGTGGCGCTGCTGCTGGAGGTGGTGAATGCCGTGAGCAGGGGAACGGACATCGCCCGAAAATGCCGGACAGGGCTGGCCTTGCCAATGAATCGTACAATGAGTGGGAGGACCACCACGGCATGAATAAGGAGGGCCAGGATGACAGTCAGCATATAGAGTCCCATCCGCCCGAAAATGTTAACCAGGTCGTGTGCCTGGTCGGCCACGATGCCGGACACAATACCAAAAATTCCCAATGGCGCGAAACGGATCACAAACATGGTGATGCGCATCATCACCTCAAACACCCCGTTAAAACCCTTCTCTAGACTTGTACGGTACTTATCACCCACCTGGGTGGCAAAAAAGCCAAACAGAATGGCGAAAAAGATGATGGATAACATGTCCGTTTCAGCCAGGGCCTGGAAGATATTGGTGGGAACAATGTTCATCAGGGTGTCAAAAAAACTGGCGGCACCAGCTTCCAGCACGACACCCTCCTCTGTCAGTCCAAGGTCGGCTCCCACTCCCGGACGAATCAGGTTGACCACAAAGAGCCCCACAACGGAGGCTACCAGGCTGGTGGCCACATAGTATCCAAAGGTCTTCAAACTCATCCTGCCCAAATTCTGCGCGCTGCCCAAACCCAGGACCCCTGCAACGATGGAGGAAAAGATCAGGGGGGCAATGATCATTTGAAGGGCCCGAAGGAAAATATCCCCCATCCAGCTTACATAGGACACATGGTCGCTGAAATAATAGCCATAGCCGACGCTTAATGCCAGGGCGATCAGTATTTGCCAGTGTAGTTTGATTTTTTTCATCTGCTATTGGTTAGATCCATTCGGTCATCCAAAACGGGCACCCAGTCCACAACTGCTCCCCTCTCCCGCCAAAGGGGCAATATTACGAAAAAATACGGGATGCGCGCATAACAGCCTCAATGAAAAAATGTCGCATCATTGCTCCATACCCTGTCAATATGTCCGATAGAATGAGATCAAATTACAATGGTGTATCTTTTGATGCCAGGGATGGCAGAACAACTGGCTGGTCTGCCTGGTGAAACATTCCGGGCAGACCCGGATAGCGCCAGGGTAACAGTTAATCACCAGGAGGAATCATGCACTTTGACAAGTTAACCATAAAATCACAGGAGGCCCTGCAGAAGGCGCAGGAGATTGCCGTGGGCCACCAGCAACAGGCCATTGAAAATGCACACCTGCTGAAAGGCATTCTCATGGTGGATGATCATGTTGCGCCATTTCTTTTCAAGAAAAACAATGTGTCTATTTCAAGCTTGCAGCAAGCCCTTGACCGCATCCTTGGCAGGTATCCCAAGGTGGCAGGCGGAGAACCCTACCTGGCTGCATCGGGCAAGGAAAGCCTGCAGGCGGCCTACCGGAGGCTCAAGGATTTTGGCGATGAGTTCATTTCCGTGGAGCACCTCTTACTGGGCATGCTGGCCGGGTCAGACGAAGTGTCGCAACTTCTGAAGGACAGCGGCCTGGATACGAAGGGGCTGGAAAGGGCCATCAGGGATCTGCGCCAGGGTTCAAAGGTGGATAGCCAGACGGCCGAAGAACAGTTCAATGCCCTGAACAAGTACGCCAATAATTTGAATGACATGGCCTTGTCAGGAAAGCTTGACCCGGTGATAGGACGTGACGAGGAGATTCGCCGGATCCTGCAAATCCTTTCACGGCGCACAAAAAACAACCCCATCCTCATCGGCGAGCCTGGCGTAGGCAAAACGGCCATCGCAGAAGGACTGGCACACCGGATCATCAATGGGGATGTCCCGGAGAACCTGAAGTCCAAGAAGATTTTTTCACTGGACATGGGGGCACTCATTGCCGGGGCCAAATACAAAGGTGAATTTGAGGAGCGGATCAAGGCGGTGGTGAAAGAGGTGGTATCCTCCGATGGCGAATATGTGCTGTTCATTGATGAGATCCACACGCTGGTGGGCGCAGGGGCCGGTGGTGAAGGTGCCATGGATGCGGCCAATATTCTGAAGCCTGCCCTTGCCCGGGGTGAATTGCGGGCCGTAGGCGCCACCACCCTGAAAGAGTACCAGCGATACTTTGAGAAGGACAAAGCCCTGGAGCGACGCTTCCAGACCGTGCTGGTGGATGAGCCGGCCCGGGCCGACGCGGTGAGCATTCTTCGCGGACTGAAAGAGCGTTATGAAACACACCACCAGGTCCGCATCAAGGACGAAGCCATCATTGCGGCCGTTGACCTTTCACAACGGTATATTTCAGATCGCTTCCTTCCGGATAAAGCCATTGACCTGGTAGACGAAGCTGCGTCCAAGCTAAGGCTGGAGATGAACAGCGTGCCGGAGGAGCTGGACGAAGCCGAGCGCAGGATCCGTCAATTGGAGATTGAGAAGGAGGCCATCAAGCGGGAGAAGGACGAAGCCAAGCTAAAACTGCTCTCCGGAGAACTGGCCAATCTCAGGGAGGAAAAAAACCGTCTGTCGGCCAAATGGCAAAGTGAAAAGGGGGTGGTGGATCAAATTCAGCAAAGCAAAGCGGCCATTGAACAATACCGCTTCGAGGCAGAACAAGCAGAAAGGGGCGGCGACTTTGGAAGGGTGGCGGAGTTGCGCTATGGAAGGATCAAAGAGGCAGAAGCCAGGCTCCATGAGCTGCACCGGCAATTGCAGGAGATGCAGGCCGAAAATGCCCTGATTAAGGAAGAGGTCAGCGCGGAAGATATCGCCGACGTGGTATCACGGTGGACAGGCATACCTGTCAGCCGCATGCTCCAAAGTGAACGGGAAAAGCTCCTGCACCTGGAAGATGAACTCCACAAGCGCGTGGTGGGACAGGATCAGGCCATCAGCGCCGTGTCAGATGCCATTCGCCGGAGCCGGGCCGGACTACAGGACCCTAAAAGACCGGTTGGATCGTTTATATTCCTGGGGACCACGGGGGTGGGTAAAACCGAGCTGGCCAAGGCGCTGGCCGAGTTCCTCTTCAACGATGAAAATGCCATGGTGCGCATCGACATGTCAGAGTACCAGGAGAGACACGCAGTGAGCAGACTCATAGGCGCTCCTCCCGGTTATGTGGGCTATGAGGAGAGTGGTCAGCTCACGGAGGCTGTCAGGAGAAAACCTTACTCGGTGGTCCTGCTGGATGAGATAGAAAAAGCCCACCATGACGTCTTTAACATTTTGCTCCAGGTGCTGGAAGACGGCCGCCTGACAGATAACAAGGGACGTACGGCCGATTTCAAAAACACCATCATCATCATGACATCCAACGTAGGATCCAATATCCTGCAAGAGCAGATGGAGAAAATGACCGATGAAAACAGGGAGGCTGTTATCGAACAATGCAGGCAGGATGTCTTTGCACTGCTAAAACGTACGATCAGGCCGGAGTTCCTGAACCGGATTGATGAGTGTATCATGTTCAGCCCCCTCACCAGGCAAGAGATACGCAGCATCGTAGAGCTGCAGATGATCAACCTGCAAAAGATGCTGGGGGATAATGACATCAGCATAGAACTCAGTCCCACCGCACTGGATTGGATCGCCAATGCCGGCTTCGACCCTCAATACGGGGCCAGGCCGCTGAAACGGGTTCTCCAGCGACAAGTGCTCAATAAATTGTCTGTGGAAATCCTGGCTGGCCGAATCAAGGCGCAAGACCATGTAAAGGTGGACATGGCCGGGGACCAGCTGCAATTTGATGTCGCCTAAAAATGCTACTTTTGGGAAAACTTAAGCAGCATTGAATACCCCGCTCTTCATAGCCAGGCGCATCGGTGGCCAGAAGGCTGGAAAAACCTATACCAGCCTCATTAAACGCATTGCCATTGTGAGCGTTGCACTGGGCCTGGCCGTGATGATCGTCTCCATGGCGGTGGTCACGGGCTTCCAGCGTGAAATACGGGACAAAGTGATTGGCTTTGGAGCACACATCCAGATCACCCATTACGACTTCAACACATCCTTCGAACCGCGCCCCATCAGTTCCCACCAGGAATTCCTGCCAGACCTGCTGGCCTTTGATGAGATCCGGCACATCCAGGTCTTTGCCACGAAACCCGGATTGATAAGAACTGACGATGAGATACATGGCGTCATCATGAAGGGAATAGGACCTGATTTCGACTGGTCCTTTTTTTCCCAAAGAATTGTCAGCGGTCAAGGCATCCGGATCGAGGCCGAGCAACGGTCCGACGGCGTGGTGATATCCCGCTTTATCTCCAGGCGAATGCAAATTGATGTGGGTGATGACCTGTTCATTTACTTTATACAGGATCCCCCGCGCATCAGGCGGCTGAGCGTTGAAGGCGTTTATGATACCGACGTAGAAGAGCTGGATAAGCTGTTCATCCTGGCCGATATAAGGCATATACAGACCCTCAACGACTGGGAAGAAGACCAAATCGGTGGTTTTGAAGTGCTCGTTTCGGATTATGACCACATTCAGGATGTCACGGAAGCACTGTTTGACATCCTGCCCTATCATTTGGATGCCAAGAGCATACGACAGCTTTATCCACAAATATTTGACTGGCTGGCCCTGCTGGACATGAACGTTTACGTCATCATCGCCCTGATGATTGTCGTGGCCGGCATCAATATGATCACCACCCTCCTGATCACCGTCCTGGAAAAAATCAATGCGATCGGAACGCTGAAGGCCGTCGGCGCCTCCAACACCTTTGTCCAGCGTGTATTTCTCTACCAGGCGGCCATGCTGATCTCAAAAGGGCTGCTTTGGGGTAACCTGCTGGCCCTGGTTCTCCTGTTGATGCAGAAACAATTGGGAATTATTGAGCTGTCGCCGGAATCATACTATGTCTCCGTTGTACCGGTCAACATAGATCTTGTCCATATCCTTTTACTCAATGGGGGTACCTTCCTGGTGTGCATGATCATGCTTATCCTGCCATCCCACATCATCACACGTATCTCGCCGGTAAAGGCGATCATTTACCGTTAAAAGAGGTTGGGGACAATTGGTCAGAACATGATTATCCCCAATGAGATAACAAATTGTCGCGGCCGGGTGTGAAATTCAAAACTCTCGTCTCCAATGCGGATTTGGTCGCCGAAATTGCTCAGGCTGCCCTTGTATTTAAAATCCAGCGTCAGATTCCCCAGGCTCAGGCCTGCCAGGACCTGGTATCCCACAAGGGCATCCCTGTAGTTGAAAGAGATGTTGTCGCCATTTTGCAGGTAGTCAAGGTGCTCCCTGGTGGAGCCCAGCAGAATATTGAAATCGGGTCCGGCACCCACACGCAGGGGGCCAAAGTATAAACCCACTGTGACGGGTATGGTGAGATGACTGTAAATGGGAGAGAATGGCTTGAATTCAGTTGGTGCCTCATCAATGAGTTCTGTCGTGAAAAGCATCTCCTGGCCCGACTCTGTGTAGAGCAATTCGGGCTGGATAAACAAGTCACCGATTGAAAAACGGGTGAAGACGCCGAAGTGAAAACCCACATAGGAGTCTGTCAGGGCCTCAATGTAGTGATTGGCAAACCCATTACTGCCAATAAAGATCTTCTGATGGGAAGGTATGGAGGAAAAATTGACCCCTCCCCTGACACCAAATTCGGCAGCATACAACTGGCCGCTTCCTGCTACCAGGGTGATAAGTACGCTCAGGATCACGATGTATCGCATAGACGCGCGCTTTCAACGTTACAGCCAGACAAAGGCCATAGCAAGCCAGGATCAGGCATCACTTAATATGCGGATCTTCTCCCTCAATACGCCGATCTCATTCTTCGCTCTGTCAATCTTTTCCTCTATTTCTGCCTTCAGGATGTCCGCCTTTTCAGAAGACGCAAAAAATCCGATATTATTTTCCAAAATCTGGATATCCGACTCTAAATGCTTGATTTTATTGGTCAGCTGCATCCTCTCCTTATGGATGATGTTGCCGGCATTGGGAGCAGACTTCATGTTCTCTATCTTGGAACGGAAAGAGAGGGTACTCTTTGCCTTTTTGCTGATATTCAGCACTTCAAACTGTTGGTCGATGGCTTTTCTGAAGGCTGCCTGCACCTTCTCCTTCTGCTTTATGGGTACATGCCCTATCTCCATCCACTTCCGCTGAAATTCCTTGAGCACATTCAGGTTTTCCTTGTTATCCTCCGTGTATTTGAAGGTTTCTATTTCCCTGATCAACTCCTCCTTCTTCTTGAGGTTCTCTTCCTGTTTCTGACCAATGTTGGAGAAGTGGTCTGACTTGTTGTGGAAAAAGGTATCACAAGCCTGCCGGAATCGTTTCCATATCTTATCGGAGAACTTGGCCGGAACCGGACCGATCTTTTTCCACTCCTGCTGCAGATTGATCAGGGCATCGGTGGTAGCCCTCCAGTCCTGGCTATCCTTAAGTGCTTCTGCCTGCAGGCAAAGGTTCAGCTTCTCATTATAATTTTCCCGCTGCTGATCCTTATATTTTTTGAAGAATTCCTTTTTATTGGCGAAAAACGTATCCAGCGATGCCCGGAAACGGTTCCACACCTCGTTGTTCACTTTTTTCGGGGCAAAACCGATGGTCTTCCACACCTTGAACAGCTCGTTGATCTCCTCGGTCTTGACCTGCCATTTGCGTGGGGTATCCGGAATGGTGGTGATGATCTCATCCGCTTTTTCACAAAGCACCAGCTTGGCTGCATAGTTCTTGTTCTGCTCCTGGCGTAAGCCCTCGTAATGCTCTTGCCTGCGCGCATTTAACTTGTCAGTGGCGGCTTTGAAACGCTCCCACAATTCATCCTTCTTATCTTGCGGCACCGGGCCAATCTCCTTCCAGGCCTCATGCAGTTTCTGCAATTGCTGGAAAGACCTGGTGACAGAGGTTTCCAGTAAAAGCTCCTCTGCCTTTTCGCAAAGAGATGTCTTGCTTTCCAGGTTTTTCTTCAGATCAAGGTCTTTC
>SKNE01000195.1 GCA_007120675.1 Bacteroidales bacterium | reverse complement strand
TTTATGGTGGGAGGCCTGTTGTCGTGCGGCAGCGCACGGCAAGGCGGAGAGATAACCCCTTCGGTGGAGGAGACCGAAAAGCTGCTCCAGTACCTGGAGGAGAACGGCAACCTGCTGAACAGTCCTTACCTGCCCGCACTGATCAACGGGGACGACCTCTACCATTCCCTGCATGCCCGTAACATCCACGTGATCGATCTGCGGTCCGCCGACCAGTTCAGGGCCGGACACATCGAACATAGCGTGAATGTGCGGCCGGCACACATCCTGGACCACTTCGAGCAGGTGATCGATCCGGCCAGCTTCGACTTCATCATACTGGTGTGCAATGACGCCATGACCAGTGCGGTGGTCAACTCCGTGCTCCTGATGCTGGGATACGACAATGTGATGTCGCTGCGCTTCGGACTAAGCAGCTGGGACCGTGAGATAGCCGAAAACCACTGGCTGGCCGCCCTCAACAGCCACCTGGAAGATCAGCTGGAGACCAGGGGCAGTCCAAAGGCATCCCGGGGTCCGCTGCCCGCCATCGCCACGGGCGAAAACACGGGATATCGCATCCTGCGGGCACGGGCAGGGGAAGTGCTGTCAGGCCGCATCCAGGAGTGGGTGGTGAGTCCCGACCAGCTGAACGACCAGGCCGGGTCCTACTACCTGATCAGCTATTGGCCTGAATCACTGTATCAGGATGGCCACATCCAGGGTGCCATACAGTACACGCCAAAGATGTCGCTGCACAGCAGCACCTACCTGCACAGCCTGCCGGTGGACAAACCAGTGGTTACCAGCTGCTACACCGGACAACACAGTGCATACGTCACCGGATTCCTTCGCCTGCTGGGCTACCAGGCCTATAACCAGCCCTATGGTGCCAACGCCTATGCCCATGACTGGATGCGGGAAACACAGACGTTCACCCGCTACTTCACGGAAGAGCACGTCTACGACCTGCCCCTGGTGGGCGGAGAGCGCAGCCAGGGGCCGGACAGGCCGGCCATGGAGCAGGATGCGGATGATCCGCCCGTCGTTGGGGGATGCTAGAGACACATCGATTAACAACATAAAAGATCAATCACCATGGACAACACGCCAAAAGCTTTCATGAACCCCTACCTGGCAGGCTTCCTGCTGGGGATGGTCCTGCTGGCCTCATTTGTGATCACCGGCCGGGGACTGGGAGCCAGCGGGGCGGCACGCAGCGTGGTGGTCACCACCGTGGCCTCCGCCGCACCCGAATACGCTGAACAATCGGCATTCTACGCCGAATATTTCCGGGGAGACCGGCCCATGAGCTCCTACCTGGTATTTCTTGTGATGGGCGTCATCCTGGGCGCCTTCCTCAGCGGTGCCATGGCCAACCGCCTGGGAATAAGGACCGATAAGGGACCGCGCATCAAGGTAGGGACCAGGCTGGCCTTCGCCCTGGCGGGGGGACTCCTCTTCGGACTGGGTGCCCAGTTCGGCAGGGGATGTACCAGCGGATCGGCACTCAGCGGCATGGCCGTGCTATCCACCGGCGGCTTGCTCACCATGATGGCCATCTTTGGCACAGGCTACCTCATTGCCTATTTCTTCAGAAAGCTTTGGATATAAACAGAAAACACTCGCGCCATGGCACCCTTCATACCCCAAGGAATCATCAACCCTGAGCTGACCCTGTTCTTTGCCCTTGTGCTGGGGATAGGGTTTGGCTATGTCCTGGAACAGGCCGGATTCAGCTCCGCCAGGAAACTGGCCGGCGTGTTTTACGGCTACGACTTCGTGGTCCTGCGCGTCTTTTTCACGGCAGGCATCACGGCCATGACAGGCATCCTCTTCCTAAGCTACCTGGGATGGCTCGACATGGACTTCGTCTTCGTGAACCCCACCTTCCTCTATTCAGCCATCGTGGGAGGCGCCATCATGGGCTTTGGCTTCATCATGGGCGGTTACTGTCCGGGAACCAGTATCGTGGCCGCCGTGACAGGCAAGGTGGACGCCCTGGTCTTCACCCTGGGCATGCTGCTGGGCATCTTTGTCTTCGGTCATTTTTACCACCAGTTTGAATCGCTCTATACCGGCCATTTCCTGGGCAACATCTTTGTCTACGACTCACTGGGCATCTCCAGGCCCTGGTTTGCCCTCATCCTGGCCGTCGTGGCCCTGCTGGCCTTCGCCATCACGCAGATGATCGAAGACAGGGTCAACGGCACCAGTCCCGAGCTGATCAAGGCGCGCCCCTCATACATCCTGCCCTCCATGCTGCTGATCGCCGCCCTCTTCGTCTTTCTTTTCCTTCCGGAAGAAAGGCGCAGCAACCTGCGCGAAGCCCGTCCCGCAGAGATGCTGGCGGCCATGCAGTCGGGCGATGCCTATATCAGCACGCACCGAGTGATCCTGGAGGTGGTGCAGGATCGTGACCAGCTCATCCTCATCGATACACGGAGTGAGGCGGAGTACCAGCGCTTCACCCTGCCAGGCGCCCTGAACATTGAGCCCGCTGAGATACTGCAGCGCCGCTGGCGACCCATCATGAAACAAGACCAGCGCACTAAGGTGTTCTTTGGCAATGGCAACAGCCGCGCCACGGAGGCCTATATGGCCGCCGCACGGGCCGGATACAGCAATGTGGTGATGATGCAGGGGGGGCTGAACCGGATGTTTGACGAACTCTTTGTCGACACCGAGATGCCCGACACCACGGCATACAACCTGCAAGACAGGTCCAACGCCCGCTTCCTGCTCAGCGCCAGGAATTTCTTCCTGGAGGGCGGACTGGCAGACAGGGAGGAGGATGCGCGGCCAAAAATCAGGGCACCGGAAGAATCAGAGGTTATCCCCGTTATCGGCGGGTGCTGACCGGGGATCCTCTCACAACATTACCAGTAAGCGCTTTCGCAGACAGACACAGCACAAAAATTGATTCAGCCATGAAGAACCCCACACTAAATAACAGCGCCGTCCTCCTTTTCGCCTTCCTGATGATCTCGGTGGCGTTCTGCGCCTTCACCTCGAGGGACTACGGGGCCAGCAACCGGCAGGTGATCCGGGCGGTGGCGGACAACGGACACATTAGCTACGAGCGGCTCTATCACCTCCATCACGAAGGAAGACTGCAGGATTACCTCCTGGTGGACCTGCGCAGTCCAGCCCAGTTTGCAGCCGGACACCTTAACGGGGCGGTGAACGTCCCCCTGGATGAGCTGCTGGAGAGGACACACCGGCGGACACTGCGCAGCAAACAGCCCATACTCCTTTACGCCGGCTCAGAGCACCTGGCCGTGGCCGCACAAATGCTGCTTTTGGGACAGGGAAAAGAATCGGTGGGCGTCATCCCGGGAAATTATGCCACCATCAGCAGCTTCCTTGCAGACGATTTCGAGCCGTCGCGCGCCTTCTACAGTGAAGACAAGGCCCGGTGGGATCATCAGCGCTTTATGCCCATAAGCAAAGACGGCCAGGCAGACAAACCGGCGCCCGTCCGCGTGGAAGAGCAGCACTCAGACCTGATCATCGGCGGCTGCTGACACCCCGTGGGACTTGCCGAGACTGTCCAGCGACCGCTGACACCTCGTGGCGCGTGCCGTTTCTGTCCGGCGGCGGTCAACATTCTATGGGGCATGCCGATACTGCCCGGCGGCTGCCAACACCTTCATAAGCAGGCCATTGCTGCCCGGTGTCCAAAGACACCTCCGGCGGCAAACCGTTCCTGCCATGGCCTGGTCAGCCAAACATCCTAATGGGTGGAGTCCTGGTACAGGTTGGAGGAGAAGGAGAACTTCTCCTTGAAACGGAGCAACTCTTCCTTGAAGCTTACGGGCTGCAGATCCGCCGGCGATACGATGCGCCTGTCTGCCTCCACCTTGATCTCCCGCATCACCAGGTGCTGGTTCACAAAGATCGTGTCCAGTCCGGGGTAGATCTCCCTGATCACCCCGGCGATGTGGTCGATGGACATGTTGTGCTCACTAAAGTTATACACGCCGGACGGTAAATGGCCATCCAACAGGCTGGAGAGCATTTTCACCACCTTGTCGACATGTACAAACGCACGCTGCTGCTTGCCGTTGCCGGTGATTTGTATCCGTCCCACGAAGTTGGCCTCAAACATGAAGCGGTTGATCACCGCGTCAAAGCGCACGCTGGGACTGTATCCATATACATTGCCCGAGCGGATGATCCAGGCATCCATCTTATGGAACAGCCGCTCCACATGCTCCTCCCCACGCAGCTTGCTGCTGCCGTAAAATGTCTTCGGGTCCGGCGGCGTATCAATGGTGACCATCTCCTCCGAAGCACCGTAAACCGAAGTGGTGCTGAGGTAAACAAACTGCCTGACAGGACTGTCTTCCACGGCATAGACCAGCTCAGCCGTACCCCAGTGGTTGATCTGCTCGAAAAGATGGGAGTTCTCCGTGGCCAGGGGCGTTGAAACCTTGGCAGCCAGGTGGTACACCACATCGATCTCCTGCAGCAGCTGGCGGAGCTTGCGTGAATCAAGGAGCTCACCCCAGATGAAGCTCACCTTGCGGGGTTCATAACGATGATCAAGAAACAGGTTGTAGTTCCGGCGGCTCAGGTTGTCGTACACAATGATCCGCTCAATTTCCGG
>SKNE01000280.1 GCA_007120675.1 Bacteroidales bacterium | reverse complement strand
TTGACCATATCGTACCCATGAAATATCAGCATCTTGCCCAGCCCAAGCCATCAACCATCGTAAAGATCACCGAGAATGGAGAACTCCATGTCATACGCAATTAATCGCCAAAAAGGCAAATGGCTGACTTGTAATGACCTGCTGATAGCACACAGGGGGTTGCACCTTTCGGCGCCGGCGGAAAAAGCACCATCCCCATTGGGGAAAAATTAGGCAACAGTGAAGGACTATTCGAATTATTTGGAGCACAGGATATTCGACGTGGTCGCCGAGGCGGCTGCGGAGATGAACAAGCCAGTCTATGTCATAGGGGGCTGGGTCAGGGATCTTTTATTGAACCGACCCTCAAAGGACATTGATTTTGTGGTTGTTGGAAGCGGAATTGAGCTTGCCGCCCTGGTGGCCGAAAAACTGAACAGGAAAGGACGCCTGCAGGTATTCAATAATTTTGGAACGGCCATGCTGCGCTACCGCAGCTGGGAGGTTGAATTTGTCGGCGCACGGAAGGAATCTTACCGGGCCGACTCCCGAAAGCCCATCGTGGAGGATGGCAGCCTGGAAGATGATATGCGGCGACGCGACTTCACCATCAATGCCATGGCCATTGGCTTGAGTAAAAGCGAGCGGGGACGACTCATCGATCCCTTTGACGGAATCCGGGACCTGGAAAACAAACTCATTCGCACCCCGCTGGATCCCGGTGTCACCTTCTCAGACGACCCCCTGCGCATGATGCGCGCCATCCGTTTCGCTGCACAACTGAACTTTGAGGTGCACCCGGAAAGCTTTGATACAATCAAAGAACATGCGGAACGGATAAAGATTGTGTCCATCGAGCGTGTGATGGATGAGTTCAACAAGATCATGCTCAGTGATGAGCCGGGCAAGGGGATCAAAATGTTGCGGGCTGCCGGCCTGCTTCGTCACTTCTTTCCCGAGCTGGAGGAGATGCACGGTGTCGAAGTGGTGGATGGTAAGGCCCACAAGGACAATTTTTACCACAGCCTGCAGGTGCTGGATAACCTGGCCCGTGAAAGCAAGGATCTGTGGCTCAGGTGGGCAGCCCTTCTGCATGACATTGCCAAGCCCGCCACAAAGCGCTATGACCCGGATGTAGGCTGGACCTTTTACGGCCATGAGTACCTGGGCAAAAAAATGGTGGCCAGTATATTCCGCAGGCTTAAATTGCCCCGTAGCGCGACAATGCGTTATGTGCAGAAGCTTGTGCTCCTTCATTTGCGTCCCATCGCCCTGACAGAAAGCATCGTAACCGACTCGGCCGTCAGGCGGTTGCTCTTTGATGCAGGAGACGATATCGACGACCTGATGATGCTTTGTGAGGCCGACATCACCTCCGGTAATCCTGAAAAGGTAAAACGCTACCTGGAGAATTTCCGCCTGGTACGCAAAAAACTCAGGGAGATAGAGGAGAAGGACAAACTCAGGAACTGGCAACCACCTGTTTCGGGTGAGGACATCATGACGGTGTTCGGGATCCCCCCTTCAAGGGAGGTGGGCATCATTAAAACAGCCATCCGGGAGGCCATTCTTGACGGCATCATTCCCAATGAGAGGGGGGCGGCGCTGGAACTGATGAGAAGAGAAGGAGAAAAATTGGGCCTCAGTGCAACGGAGTCAAAGAATTAATCCTTAATTTTGCATTGTACCAGGCGACACAAAAGCTTTTTTCCTTGCGATGCTGATATACAAATTCAAGACGAGCTTTGAAGACCACGATAACTTCCTGAGGGAGGTAGAACTTCGTGCCGATCAGACTTTCGAGGATTTTCACCAGGCCATACTCGGAAACCTGTGCCTGGATCCTGGTATGCTGGCCTCTTTTTTTATCTGTGATCACCGCTTCAGGAAGAAAGAGGAGATCCAGCTGATGGATTTGAACCAGGGCGGTGCAGCTTCTGATGAAGAGGCGGCCGACCCCGAAGCAGGCGAAAACAAAGCGCTGCTCATGCATGAGTGTGTGCTGAAGGACTTCATTGATGACCCGCACCAGCGGATGACCTATGTATACGACAACCTCAACCAGTGGACCTTTTACATCGAACTGCTGAAGATCAAACCAGGCAGGCAGGGTCAGACCTACCCCCACTTCAGTAAGTCCCTCGGTCCCGTTCCCAGGGAGCTGCAAGCCACTCCAAAACAGATCCCCGGTGTGGAAACCCCCATGGATTTTTCCTTTGGTGAGGGGGAGGTGCCACCGGAAGACTTGTCGGACTTCGACCAGATTGAAGGGGGTGAGGATTATTTTGGTGATGAAAGGGGTGAGTTTGGTGATGACTTCCCGGAAGAAAAATAACACCCTGCTGGTGATTACGGGGCCCACGGCCGTCGGAAAAACAGCGCTCAGCATCTCCCTGGCCAAAGCGCTGGGTACACACATCCTCTCAGCCGACGCACGGCAATTTTACAGGGAACTGCAGGTGGGAACCGCCACGCCCGACAGTGCCCAGCGTGCACAGGTGCCCCACCATTTCGTGGGACACCTCTCCATACACGACTACTATAACGTGTCGCTTTACGAAAAGCAGGCACTGGACCTTCTGGGCAAATTGTTTAAGCAGCATGAATACATCATCCTCACAGGAGGCTCCGGCTTGTATATCGACACCTTGTGCTTCGGCATTGATGACCTGCCCCCAGTGAGTCCGGCCATCCGCAAAAAGGTTCAATCACTCCATGCTCAAGAAGGGCTCACCGGCTTGCGAGAGCAGTTGAAAGCGCTTGACCCCATTTATTATGGGGAGGTGGACAGAGACAACCCCAAGCGGTTGATGCGCGCGCTGGAGGTGTGCTGGTCCACCGGGAAACCATATTCCGGACTCAGGCAGAAAAGAAAGGTGGACAGGCCTTTTCATATCAAGCGCCTGGTGCTGGACAGGCCACGCCATGAACTGTTTGAACGGATCAGCAAACGGGTCAACCAGATGCTCCATATGGGGCTGGTGGAGGAGGCGCTCAGCCTTTTTCCCTGCAGGCACCTGAATGCCCTCAACACCGTCGGCTACAAAGAACTATTTGCCTGGCTGGCTGGAGAGTGGACACTCCACCAGGCCCTTGAAAAAATCAACACCAACACACGGCGCTACGCCAAGCGGCAGCTAACATGGTTTAAACGATATGATGACGCGGTATTCTGCCACCCCGACCAGGAGGATGAGGTTTTTGCCTGGCTGGAAAAAAAGCATGAATAATGCAGGTTAGGGAGTTTCACTGTGAAACCGGATCAGCCCTTCCATGGGCGATATGAGGAATTGTCCGGTCCGGAGGCCATGCTTGCGCGATGATTCCATGAACAGTTCGCTGAAATGGTAGGCCACCGATCCGATGCAGCCAAGGGTCTTATCCCGGGTGTGGGTGTACCGGCTGATCTGTTCCCGGAAAAAAGCATCAAAACATCCTGAAACGAGCGAACGGATGTAAGGATGCTCAACGTGCAGGCGCAAAAAATGGGTGAAGGAGGCCAGAAAGCGGTTGGGTTCGGGCTTTTTGTACACATGGGTAAGGATGTCCTCTTTGCTGAGTCCGTATTGCCTGGTAAATGCTTCACCAATCTCATGGGGAACCCTGTCCTTGAGGTGTTCTGCTATGTAGGTCTTGCCCAGGTGAGCCCCGCTCCCCTCGTCCCCGAACATATAACCCAGGGAGAAAAGGCTTTCGGTGATGTTCTCTCCATCGTAAACACAGGAGTTGGACCCCGTGCCCAAAATACAGGCAATCCCCTCCTGCCTCCCGAACAGCGCCCTGGCAGCAGCCAGCAGGTCGTGCTCCACGGCAATATGGGTGGTTGGGAAAAGGGCCTCCAGGGCCTCCCGGATCACCGCCTGCTTGGCGGCGGAAGAACAACCCGCCCCGTAAAAACGGATAGCCTCTACCTGCTTGTCCCGCAGAGACGGTAAAATGTCTTGCTGCAGCACATGGATCACTTCATCGGTGCGAACGAAATAGGGATTCAGTCCCACCGTCCTGAATGATGCAATGCTTTCACCCCTGTCCACCAGGTGCCAATCGGTTTTGGTGCTGCCGCTATCCGCTATCAGGATCATTTTTTTCTCAGGTTTTTCATCATACTGGAGAATACACCGCTTTTCTTGTCCGCCACATCACCTGCCGCCTCTTCAGCCATATGCTCTTTGGCCAGAAGCTCCTTGAGCTGAAGTGGTTTGATGGCGCGCCTGATCTCACCTCCCTTACACCAGGATATCTGACCGTTTTGTTCGCTGACGACCAATGCGATGGCATCCGACTGCTCAGTGACGCCAATGGCGGCCCTGTGACGTAGTCCGAGAGAGCTGGGTATACGCCTGATCTCCGATACCGGGAGCACGCAGCGGGCCGCCCTGATCCGGTTGTTGGCTATGATCACTGCCCCGTCGTGCAAGGGGCTGTTTTTGTAAAAGATGGACCCCAGCAACTGCTCGGAGATGAGGGCGTCCATGCGCTGGCCTGTCTCCACAAAGGAGTCAAGTCCGTGTTTGCGCGCAATCACCACCAGGGCGCCGGTCTTCTGTCCAGAGAAGCTTTCCATGGCGTTGACGATGGCCGGAATGTTCAGCTCCCTGTCCCTGTCGTCTTGCCATATACCCTTGAAAAGGCCCCG